>CALMVQ010000291.1 GCA_937873135.1 uncultured Scytonema sp.
TATGGGGATTCTCTTTTTACTTTTTACTTTTTACTTTTTACTTTTTACTTTTTAATATTTTTGCTTGACTTCACGTTACTTTCTCTCGCTATTGTGGGTAGTGGGACTTAGACAAAAAATAGCCAGAAAAACCCCTCAAATGTATATACATAAACACTTTGACATCGTTTTACCTGATTTTTTGATAGATCTGGGTTTCAGGCATTTGGTGTATTTCCCTTGCGCTGTATGGTTTTGAGGCTTATTTCTTCATCAAAAATGTTTAAGTCCCTGTAGTTTATATTATGTCCGTTTGATTACTTATAATTCCTGTAGATACTGAACCCCCGCAACCAGAGAGGAGAGCAAGGAGTGTAGCAGTGCAATTTATCAGTTCTGGTATCGCAATGAGTTACTTCTCAATAGATGTTTCAATCCCTGATAAAAAGTAAGTTAAATTTCGCCAATAGTTCGGTTTACCGAATAATTTAGTTCGGTAAACCGAACTGTTCTATCCCTAGGTAATATAAAAAGCATCGAAAGAAGTATGCTTGCGTTGAAATGTTTAGTACGGGTACTTCTGCTTTCTTCACCCCTACGTTATTTCTATTGATGTCTAATTGCTCACTAGTGCAACAAGGCAAAAGTAAAAAGTCAAAAGGCAAAAGGCACTCATAATGAAATCCTTATATATCAAGCTTTTAGTTTGAGATTTACTAGTAAGTTATTTCAGCCAGCCTGCACTAGTAGGAAAATCATGCACTGACAAAACGTGCTGTTATCCGCTTCATGAATTACGTAGAAACACTAGATTACAATTTATTGATTTTGTTAAATTTACTGAAATATGATGAGAATTTTAATGTAATGATAAATGCACTGTTTACCTGATTTTTCCGGGTTTATTCAGTGGGGGCAAAATATGAGTAAAGATCCAGCCTGAAATGCTGATGGAGCAATGATTTTTTGGGAACTTACTGGGGAATGGAAATGTCCATGTGGCAAGAGGCATAAAAAAATTTTGCGATTTACTGACAGATCTACTGACATTTCTAGGTACTGACTGTTAGAATGCGCTTGCCCTATATATTTTAATGGCATCTACCATTGCAATTGCTAAAAGGACTCTTTAATTAAATAAGCATAGAGCAATGAATACCGTTTTAGTAACAGGATCAGCTGGGTTGATTGGCTCCGAATCAGTTAGATTTTTTTGTGATCGCGGCTTTAAAGTTGTTGGAATTGACAACAACATGCGGCAGGTTTTTTTTGGCAAAGATGCATCAACAGAATGGAATCGCGATCGCCTTATACAGGATTATGGCAACCAATATATCCATCATAACGTTGACATTCGCGATCACGAGGCAATCTCCCGAATATTTCAAACCTATAATAAGGATGTAAGTCTGATCATTCATACTGCGGCTCAACCTTCCCATGATTGGGCAGCGAAAGATCCTTACACCGACTTTACAGTCAATGCCAATGGCACCTTGGTTTTACTAGAGAATACACGCCAACATTGCCCGGAGGCAGTCTTTATCTTTTGCTCCACCAATAAAGTGTATGGAGATACTCCTAATTTATTGCCACTGGTTGAGCAGGAATTGCGCTGGGAAATTAAGGAGACGCATCGCTACTGCCTGGGTATTGATGAAACCATGAGTATTGATAACTCCAAACACTCGCTGTTTGGAGCTTCTAAGGTAGCAGCAGATCTCTTAGTGCAAGAATACGGCCGCTATTTCAACATGAAAACAGCTTGTTTCCGTGGGGGATGTTTGACTGGCCCAAGTCACTGTGGTACCAAACTGCATGGCTTTCTATCTTACTTGATGAAAAGTACCATTACTGGACAGCCTTATGAAGTGTACGGCTATAACGGCAAGCAGGTTCGGGATAATATCCACAGTTACGATTTAGTCAATGCTTTCTACAACTTTTATCAAGCTCCACGGGTAGCTGAAGTGTATAACATCGGCGGCAGTTCCTTCAGTAATTGCTCGATGCTAGAAGCAATTCAGCATTGTGAAGCCATAGCTGATAAAAAGCTGAGCTGGAGTTATGTGGAATCGAATCGCGTTGGAGATCATATCTGGTGGATTAGTGATGTCCGGAAATTCACGAGTCACTATCCTAGCTGGGAGTTAACCTACACAGTAACGGATATTTTAAAAGAGATGTTTGCCGAGAATGTCAGTCGATGGAATTAAAAATAGACAGGTTATGCTTCTATTTTTAGTTCCTTGTTGTTTTTGGATTTGCTCCTCATGTTGAAAAAGCTATTTCGGCAAAAAGTTTTTAAGTTTCTTATAGGTGGCGGCGTAGCAGCAGCCATTAATTTGCTGCTCATATTTGGTTTGATTGAGTGGCTAGGATTTCACACGCCTACCTTGCGCAATGTCGCTAATGCAGTATCAATCGAACTGTCCCTGTTAGCAAGTTTTTTCATCTACCGGATTTGGGTTTGGCCAGGTGGTGCTTGGACTGTGAGAGAAGTGTTATGGCGACAAATTCCCCTTTACCATGTTTCTGCTGGGACTGCGGTAGTTGCTCGGATCTTTTTTATCTTTCCCTTATTAGATTGGTTGAGAATCAATTACGTAATTAATACGATAGTAGGTGTATTGGTGAGCGCGGTTCTCAACTATTTGATTAGCGATCGCTTAGTATTTAAAACTCCAGTTCACCCTTCTGGGCGACAATCAGAATTTTCTTCAGAAATTCATTATCCTGAGGGATTAGCTCCTGCACTGGCAAATAGCTCTCCTTTACCAAGAATATCTCAAACAGAAAATTCGAGAACGATTAAGGTTTTCTCGATTGTGATTCCTGCTCACAATGAAGAGGGTTGTATCGTACCAACTATTGAATCCATCAGCCAGATCCTAGAAGAAGAAAGGATTGCTTACGAAATTGTGGTTATCAATGATAACAGCCGCGATCGCACTGAAGAATTATTGCAACAGATGAGTTTTCAAAATAGCAAAGTGCGTTATATCAATAACTATTATCCTAACGGTTTTGGCTTTGCTGTGCGTTGCGGGTTAGAGAATTTTCAAGGAGATGCAGTGGCGATCGTGATGGCAGATAGTTCAGATGCGCCAGAGAATATCGTTGATTACTATTACAAGTTACAAGAGGGTTATGACTGCGTGTTTGGTTCTCGGTTCATTCGGGGAGGTAAAGTCATTGATTATCCGGCTCACAAATTAATAGTAAACCGCTTAGCCAATTTGTTTATTCAAATTCTATTTGGCTTGAAGTTTAATGACATAACCAATGCCTTTAAAGCATATCGCCTCGAAGTAATTGACGGAATTTCACCTCTTCTATCTCACCATTTTAACTTAACAGTGGAAATGCCACTTAAGGCGATTGTTAGAGGATATTCCTACACAACTATCCCCATTACTTGGCGTAATCGCAAAACAGGCATATCCAAGTTAAAGTTGAAGGAGATGGGTAGTCGATATTTATTTATTGTCCTTTATGCATGGTTAGAAAAATATCTTTCAAGAGGAGACTATCGGCGGAATAATACTCAGTTATTTGAACAAAACCGAAACTATTTTAGCCGTAACTAATTACATAAATGTTTATAACCTCTTTTTTTAAACTTCCCCTTAGTCTATATATTAAGGGGGTTATGATGATTTGAGTAATCACTTTAATTAATAAAATTATCAATAGGGATTTAAAAGTATAGTAATGCTAAATATTGAGAATTTTTATAAATCAATTAGAATCAGATTTTTTTTAGTTGGTCTTATCTTACTGATCTTACTTATTTACTTCTTTATTGCCTTTCTCCCTCTACCTCTGCCGATAATAGTAGGAGTAGATGGATCATGGATTTACGCAATTAGCCAAGCATCTCAAAAACAATTGATTTTTGGAAAGGATATTATATTTACTTATGGACCATTAGGATACTTAATTATTGGAGCGACAGTAGACCAAAATTTCTTCCAAATCATACTTTTTCGTTGGCTAATTTATTTATGTTTATTTCTCGTTTTTATCTTGAGGATAGCAACTATAAAAAATCATATCCACCAACTCTTTATATGTTTAAGCATTTTATTCGCATTGTTTATAGGAACGTCAACAGATTATCAAATTTTGTTTATCTTCTTAATGATTTTGAGCATGGATAATTTTCTTAAAAAATGTCCTGCCTTACTATTTCTATTACTAGGTGCCGCATCAGGTTTCTGCGCTTTGACTAAATTTACTTTAGGAATTTATACATTTGCTTCAATTAACTTATTTTTATTAGTAAATTTTGGTCAATCTCTTAGAAAAAACTCAAAAACAGAGTTAGTTAATTATCTTTTCGCAATCATACATTTTTGCTTAGCATTCATTTCTACATCTTTAATTTTTCTATATCCATCTCGGTTTTTATTCTACTTAAACAAGATTATCATTAATTTTTTCATAGCAGGAGTAATTGGAGTATCAGTTGAGTTATTTCAAAAGCGAATTAAGAAGCAATCTGAGGCGAAAACAATAATAGTAGCTAGATTCTTCAATGTATTTAGAAATAATCTATTATTGCCTTGGTTGGTATTTTATATTATTTACAGCTTATTGCTAGTTTATACAATCTCCTCTAATCAATCTCCTTCCTTAATAGATTACCTGAGAAATTCTTTGGAAATTTCATCTGGTTATTCTAGCGCAATGAGTCTTGTAGGTAAAAAATATCAATTAGAGCTTGCTATCTCAGAGTTCTTCTTTATACTCTGGTTGATATTTTTTCTAATTAAAGAAGGATATCTAAATTTATCTTTGTCCTTATTTTTTGTTTTTCTTTTATCGTTTAAACACGGCTTTACTCGTCAGGATAATCATGTTGAAATATTTGCGACAATAGTTCCGCTAATTACCTCACTATTAATCATAAAAATTTCAAGATATCGTTATCAAAAAATAGCTTACTGTTTTTTTGTCTATATACTAGCTGCTTCTTTTTTTATATTTCCAGTAGTAAAAAATGGAACGGAAAAGCTAATGCCTTACCAAGTTATCGACAACTTAGCTTTTCTATCTGATATAAAACAATTAAAATTAAAACTAGAGAAAGAGACAATAAATGAATTAGCTCAGGTTCAGCTTCCTAATAATGTAAAAAAAATGGTGAACGGAAAGCCAATAGATATTATCCCTTGGGAAATTTCGCTAGCTCCAGCTAACCAACTTAACTGGAAACCAAGACCAATATTCCAATCTTACTCTGCCTATACAACCGCTCTTGACAATATAAACTTTGATAGCTTGTCAAAAGACAATAGAGATTATCTTTTTTATCAGTTTTTAGCGATAGATGGAAGGCATCCTTTTTTTGATGAACCTAAGACGTTTTATTATATTTTTTGCAATTACGAACCATCTGCTGAGATACCCGGTTTTGTCAAAACTACTAAGCTTTCGAATATAGTCCTTTTGGAAAAGCGTAACGAGAGGCGATGCTCACCGACTTCTTTTAGTGAAATATCATCCATTGGCTGGGATTCACCTCATTCTGTAGAAGCTAGTAATAATGAAACTATTATTCGCGCAAACTTTAAGTTTCAGTATTCTCTTGTGGGAAAAATCTATAAAACCCTCTTTAGAGCACCACGTGTAATGATGAAGATCGATTACGTAGACGCATCCGAAAAGACTTACAGGATTATTCCAGAAAATTCGGAAAACGGCGTTATAGTCAGTCACCTACCCAAAGACGATAATGAAGCTTTGTCGTTCTTGCGAGGAAAGTTACCGACACGCGTTAAGTCATTCAGTTTCCACACAAATAACTCTCTTTTGTACACACCGCACATAGAGATGAGTTTTTCATCAGATAGATTACTTAAAAAGTAAAAACTAAAAACTAAAAACTAAAAACTAAAAAGAGAATTCCCATAATTAAAATTAGGGGATCTTACGCTCACCTTTTTTGCTCGCACTATATGTCCCCTTAAAAAATATTTTTTGGTTTTCCATCGATTGGGGGGCTTGAAACCATTTTTTCTTTTTCTTTATGAGTGCCTTTTAACTTTTAACTTTTGCCAAGTTCTGTCATTAACTAAGAAATCCAATGAGTAGACGAATTTTAATCACCGGCGGGGCAGGTTTTGTAGGTAGTGCTTTGGGTTTAGGGCTTGCTCAACGCTATCCTGACTGGCAAATAATTGCTTTAGATAACTTAAAGCGACGGGGTTCAGAATTGAATTTACCTCGCCTCAAACAAGCAGGGATTCTGTTTACTCATGGTGATATTAGAAATCGAGAAGATTTAGATCCCGTAGCACTTCAACCTGATTTGATTTTAGAATGTTCGGCTGAACCTTCAGTGTTAGCTGGATATACTTCTCCTGGTTATATGCTACAAACGAATCTAGTAGGAACAATTAACTGCTTAGAATTAGCTCGGCAAACTCAAGCAGATTTTATTTTTCTATCCACTAGTCGAGTCTATCCAATTGCTTACCTCAACGCTTTGGAATTTACAGAAGCAGAAACCCGCTTGGAACTCACAGAACGACAGCTTTTACCAGGTGCATCAAATCAGGGGATTTCTGAGGCGTTTCCCTTAGATAAAGCACGCTCTCTTTACGGAGCGACAAAGCTAGCTTCAGAATTACTGATTGCTGAATATGCTGATGCTTACGGATTGAGAACTCTGATTAATCGCTGTGGGGTGCTAACGGGAGCTTGGCAAATGGGCAAAGTCGATCAAGGTGTTTTTGCCTTGTGGATGGCATTTCACTACTTCCAAAAACCTTTAAAATACATTGGTTATGGAGGTACAGGTAAACAAGTTAGAGACTTTTTGCATGTAGCAGATTTACTAGATTTGATCGACATACAGATTCACAGTTTAGAAACACTAAAAGGACAGACTTTTAATGTGGGTGGTGGTGTCAATAACACGCTTTCACTTTACGAAACAACTCAGCTTTGCCAAGAAATTACTGGAAATCAAGTTCCAATTACGCCTATTCCAGAAACTAGAATCGGTGATACTCCAATCTTTATTACAGATTTGTACAAAGTGATGACAGCTACTGGTTGGCAACCCAAAAGAGATGCCACAATGACTCTCACTGAAATTTATGAGTGGATTCATCAATTTGAGCAACAAGTCAGTTATATTTTTAATTAAAAGTTTCAATCAGCGTCAAATTTTGAGCTTTGGACAAAAATTATAAAGTTTGCATCATTTCTTGACTGTTGGGCGCTACGATACGCACCATAATAAAGTTCTAATTGGGTGATCGTGGAAACATAAATATCTTCTGGTTGTAGAGCTGCAAGTCGAGTTGTTACCGCTCGACTGCTGTTATTTATCAAACGAATGCAAACATTTGAGTCAAGAAGATAAGTCAAAATAGCTGCTCCCTTGTCTCATACTCTCCTTTATTCATACAATATTATCTCTTCAGTCTAACTTAGCTTGTGGTTCAATTACCTGAAAATTGCTGTAAGATGAATGAGCATCTAACTCTGCCAGAACCTGAGCCAACTTGCAAATACCTTCCTCAAGTTGTTGTACTGTGAGCGCAGAATAGCCAAAAATAAACTCTCCTGATCGAGCAGTTTGGAGATAGTAAGGCTTGGTAGTGACCATGCCCACACCTACCCAGCTAGCATGATGAATAATTTCCTCATCGCTAAGATTGGTATGCAATCGCACAATCAAATGAATTCCAGCATTTTCACCTACAATCGTTGCCCGTTCTCCCAAGTGAACGTTGATTGCTTGCACTAACACTTGGCGGCGTTGGTCATAGTAGAGTCGCATCCGCCGTAGGTGGCGTTCTAAATAGCCTTCTTGAATAAAAGAAGCTAAGACATGTTGCTCCAACAGGGGTAACTGTCGATCTACCAGCCACTTGGCACGGGCAAATACAGGTACCAATTGCTGCGGCAGCACTAAATAGCCAATTCGCAGAGATGGAAATAGCATTTTAGAGAAGCTGCCGATGTAGATCACTGTATTATTACTCTGCAATCCTTGGAGAGCAGGAATTGGTTGACCGGAGTAGCGATATTCGCTATCATAGTCATCCTCAATAATCATGGCTTTAGCCTGTTGCGCCCAAGACAGCAGTTCTAGCCGCCTTTGAAGTGACAGCACTGCTCCTGTGGGAAATTGGTGAGAGGGAGTGACATAAACTAGCTTAATGTTGTCAGATGGGAATTTTGCCAGCTGTTCGACTACCAATCCTGACTCATCAACCGGGATAGGTAACAACTTTACTAAGCGCGAAACAAAAGTATACCGCCGTACTCCCAAATAACCAGGTTCTTCTAAAGCAATTGTCTCACCCGGATTGATTAACAAACGCGCGATTAAGTCGAGGGCTTGGTGAGTACCGTTGATAATCAATATCTGGTCGGGTTCGCACTGCACCGCGCGGGAACGGGATAAGTAGCCGACGATTGCCTCTCGCAGCGGTCTATGTCCCAGAGTATCCGTGGCGTAGTCTAACCAGTCTAGGCTAGAGCGACAGTGACGAGAAAGCAGCTTGCGCCATAGCTGTATGGGAAATTGGTCGAAGGCAGGTCGCCCGTAACGAAAATTTATAGGTGCATTAGGTCCTGTCATTACGGGGATGTCAATCTCCGCCAGTCCAGCAGCGTCATGCGATAGTTGAATTGGCAATTGAGCCATCTTCTTTTCAGATGGTGGCGAGGCTGAGTGTAGCACTACAGTCGTCCACTCTGTCGGACGTCGCGGGTCGGCTCGGGGCCACTCCGATGCAGGTCGCGCTGGCGTGGCTGCTGCACCGCTCGCCTAACATCCTGCTGATCCCTGGCACATCGTCGGTCGCCCACCTGCGCGAGAACCTTGCCGCAGGGCAGTTGACGCTGTCGCCGCAAGCCCTGACAGAGTTGGACGGGATTGCCGCAGCAGCGGTGGCGGTGGAGCATTGATTACCGCAGGCTCTCTGGTTCTCTCTCCCCTTGTACCAACAGAGGGAGTCGGCGTGTCGAGAGGTCCATATGTCCCCCACTGACGCCCCGCTCACCCGCGATCAGATCCTGGCCACGGCCGAGGACGTCATCCGCCGATTCGGTCCGACCAAGGCGACCGTAGTGGACGTGGCGCGGGCGCTGGGCGTGAGTCACGCGGCCGTCTACCGGCATGTGGCAAGCAAGGCCGAGCTGCGGGATCTGGTCGTCGGCCGATGGGTGGAGGCGACCATGCCCCCCCTGCGGGCCATCGCCGCTTTACCGGGCCCTGCCCCGCAGCAGTTACGGCAGCTGTTCGACGCTCTGATCGCCGTCAAACGCCGCCGGGCCGCCGACGACCCGGAGCTGTTCGCCACCTATCGGACGCTGGCGGCCGACGCTCAGTCCGTCGCCGTCGCCCACGTCGATGAATTGGTCGGGCTGGCCGCGATGGTCATCCGCTCCGGCGTGAAGGAAGGCACGTTCCGCACCGTTGATCCCCTGGCCACCGGCCGGGCGGTGCTGGTCGCCACGTCCTGGTTCCACCACCCTGTCCACGCCGCCGAATGGGTTGACCCGACCATCGACGCAATGTACAACGACGTGTGGCAGCTGCTGATGGACGGGCTGTGCGTCGCGAACAGCCCCGGTTAGAGCCGGCCGATACCTGTCCGATGTCGATTTGAGACCAGGGTAAGCGCAAGAAAAAGCGCTGCTTTTTATGTTATTGAGATAGGCGTCTTCGTGTCGCACCCAAAACGGGAAAATTGTACGCGCTTGGCTGAAAAACTGATTAGATAAGGGTTTCAGCGATACTTATTTTCCTCCACTCGCAAAGGACGCAACTTTTCAAAACTGGTTGCTTGCTTCAAATGTGGTGATAGAAGTAAGGGAGGCAATGTGGATTCTGGGCTGGGGCTTTATCTGGCAAAACAAATTGTTGAAGCGCACAAAGGGAGCATTGAGGTTTTGTCTATTCCGGGGCTTGGCTCCACATTTATTATTGAACTCCCACTCTCTCAATTAACCACTTCCTTCTAAATTCAGCTTGAGTAGAGGAGCCGTTCGGTAGTAACCAAACGCCCTAACCGCGATCGCCTGTCTTCCTTCTGCTCTTCTCCCATGTAATAAAAATGTAACATGGTGTTTGCTATTCTTCTACTCTCCCTATCCCAAGGTTTAGGAAGGTTGCTTGAACATCCTCAATACTCAAGCCACAGTAGTAGTATTTTTTTTCTTGGAGATTAGCTATGTAGTATCCGGCTTTTCCTCCATTAATCCGAAAAAGGGAAACTAGTAGTGAATCACAAGTGATTCCATAAGATTCAGCATTTTCTAATCCAATTGGTACATGATTGGGGCTACAAAGCTTGGCTCCCTTAACATACCACTTGCCACCCTCACATCTAATAACTCGGTAGTAAATTGGATAAATAACTGCGCTCATTGCTATAATTTGATTTAAAATAAAAGGGATGCAACTCCCCTGGTGCTAGCTGGGGAAGCTGAACGTTAGTTAGTTACGTTTGGGATTTGATGAATTATCTTCATTTTCATCCGTAGTATCCGGTTGAATTTCTTCCGGAAGCTGCGAATTAAAAATGAGTTGGCTTTCACCAGTGTCTGGATCAGTCTTTGCCCATAAACCAAGATCTAGGTTTTCGTAAACCTCTTTGGGCTGACTATATTTTGCGTCCCCATTAGTACCATTACTAACGTTATCAGGCGAGTTAATCATATTCATCACTTCCTTTCTCACCTTGACAGAACTTCGCAAAAGTTAAAAGTGAGCCAGCGCGATCTTGGGGGTTTCCCCATGAGCGACTGGCGTTAGCGTTAGCGAAGCGGTAGCGAGTCTTCGAGCGTCAGCGTTAGCGAGGAACGAGCGTCAACCCGGAGGGTTTAAAAGGCACTCATAAAGAAAAAGAAAAAACGGTTTCAAGCCGCCAAATCGATGGAAAACCAAAAAATATTTTTTTAAGGAGACACATAAGTAGTTACGCAAAATTAATTATATATTTTTCTCCATAATTACGAAATAT
>CALMVQ010000292.1 GCA_937873135.1 uncultured Scytonema sp.
ATCTCCCCCTCCTCTTTGGTGGCGATTGTCGCCACGGTTGCAGCACTGCAACCTCACTTACCACCAGTGTCCGCATTTCAACCCTTTTGTCTCACCTTAAAACGCGGCATGGAATTTGACTTAGATGCCTTTGGGGAAAAAATAACTCATCTGGGTTATGAACGTGTGCCTCTAGTAGAAATGGAAGGTCAGTGGAGTCGGCGCGGTGATATTGTTGATGTGTTCCCAGTTTCATCTGAGTTACCAGTACGATTGGAATGGTTTGGTGATGACATTGAGCAGATCCGGGAATTTGACCCAGCGACTCAACGTTCTGCTCTAGATAAAATTGACTTTTCTTATCTTACCCCCACAAGCTTTGCTCCTATTTTGATGGAGGCACTTAAAAATAGTAGTGAGTCAAAAGTTTTGAGTGCTGAGTTGAACTCAGAATCTGGAGAGCTTGAAGGTAGTCGTCGCTTTTTGGGATTAGCCTTTGACAAAGTTGCGTCTCTAATAGACTATTTACCAAAAAATACTCTGATTGCTATTGATGAGCCAGAACAATCCCATGCTCATAGCGATCGCTGGGTGGAGAATGCTGAGGAACAGTGGAGAATGGTAAGTGGGGATGAATCTACTTCACTGGACTCAACATTACCGAAAATTCATCATTCCTTTGATGAGTGTCTGGCTTCCTTGACGGAATTTAAAAAACTGTACTTGTCAGAACTGGCGACGGATAATGGAGCAGATGATTTATCTGTAAGTCGCAGCATTAACCTCGCCAGTCGTTCAGTGCCAGTTACGCCACACCAATTTGCCAAAATTGCGGAAACACTGCGACTTGAACGCGATCGCAAATTTTCTATCTGGTTGCTTTCTGCCCAGCCTTCGCGTTCTGTTTCCTTATTGCAGGAACATGACTGTCCTGCCCAGTTCATCCCTAACCCCCGTGACTATCTGGCGATTGAAAAGTTACAAAGTAGTCACACTCCAGTCGCACTCAAATATTCCGGTTTAGCTGAATTGGAAGGTTTTATCCTGCCAACATACAGGCTGGTTGTCATTACTGATCGGGAATTTTTTGGGCAGCACTCCCTTGCGACTCCCAGTTATATCCGCAAGCGCAGAAAAGCGACTTCTAAGCAAGTTGATCCCAACAAGCTGCGTCCGGGAGATTATGTCGTTCACAGAAATCATGGTGTAGGTAAATTTGTCAAGCTAGAAAGTCTTGTAATAAATCAAGAAACTCGCGATTATTTGGTTGTGCAATATGCGGACGGGTTACTGCGGGTAGCAGCCGATCAAGTCGGTGCTTTGTCTCGGTTGCGGACGACAACCGATAAGCCACCAGAACTGAACAAGATGACTGGTAAAGCTTGGGAAAACACGAAAAATAAAGTCCGCAAAGCGATCAAAAAGTTAGCAGTGGATCTACTCAAGCTGTATGCAGCGCGATCGCAACAAAAAGGTTTTGCCTTTCCCCAAGATATGCCTTGGCAAGAGGAAATGGAAGACTCGTTCCCTTATCAACCTACAACCGATCAGCTCAAGGCCGTGCAAGATGTGAAACGAGATATGCAAAGCGATCGCCCGATGGATCGTTTAGTCTGTGGCGATGTCGGTTTCGGTAAAACTGAAGTCGCAATTCGCGCCATCTTCAAAGCTGTTACTATCGGCAGACAAGTTGCACTCTTAGCACCAACCACAATCCTCACCCAGCAGCATTATCACACTCTCAAAGAACGCTTTGCTCCCTACCCAATTAATGTTGGGTTACTCAACCGCTTCCGCAGTATGGAAGAACGCCGTGACATTCTCAAGAGATTGGCAACAGGGGAATTAGATGTGGTTGTTGGTACACATCAACTTTTAGGTAAAGGCGTGAACTTCCGTGACTTGGGACTTTTGGTGGTGGATGAAGAACAGCGTTTTGGGGTGAATCAAAAAGAGAAAATTAAAACCTTGAAAACTCAGGTTGATGTCCTAACTTTGTCTGCCACCCCGATTCCCCGTACTTTGTATATGTCCTTATCCGGTATTCGGGAAATGAGTTTAATTACCACACCCCCTCCATCCAGACGCCCGATTAAAACACATCTCGCACCAAAGAATCCAGAGACAGTCCGTAGTGCCATTCGTCAAGAACTTGACAGAGGCGGACAGGTTTTTTACGTAGTTCCACGAGTTGATGGAATTGAGGAGACGACGGCAACGTTGCGGGAAATGATCCCAAGTGGAAGGTTTGTGGTAGCCCATGGTCAGATGGAAGAAGGTGAGTTAGAATCTACCATGCTCTCCTTTAGCACTGGGGAAGCCGATATCCTTGTTTGTACTACGATTATTGAATCTGGTTTAGATATCCCCCGAGTCAACACGATCTTGATTGAGGATGCTCACCGTTTTGGTTTATCTCAACTTTATCAGTTACGCGGTCGTGTTGGTCGTGCTGGCATTCAAGCTCATGCTTGGTTGTTTTATCCAAAGCAGCAAGTGTTATCAGATCCTGCACGTCAACGCTTACGTGCTATACAGGAGTTCACGCAGTTGGGTTCTGGATATCAGTTGGCTGTGCGCGATATGGAAATTCGCGGTGTCGGTAACTTGCTGGGTGCAGAACAATCCGGGCAAATGGAAACTATAGGTTTTGATTTATACATGGAAATGTTGGAAGAAGCCATCAGAGAAATCCGTGGGCAAGAAATTCCTAAAGTTGACGATACTCAAATTGACCTCAATCTCACGGCGTTTATTCCAGCAGATTATATCCCCGATTTGGATCAAAAGATGAGTGCATACCGTGCGGTTGCAACTGCCAAATCTAAAGAAGAATTAATGCAAATTGCGGCTGAGTGGAGCGATCGCTACGGCACAATCCCCAAATCAGCAAGTCAGCTATTACGGGTGATGGAACTCAAACAGTTAGCGAAGATACTAGGATTTAGCCGCATTAAACCAGAAAATAAGCAGCACGTCGTTTTAGAAACGCCGATGGAGGAACCTGCTTGGAATTTGTTGGCCCAGAATCTGTCAGAAACTCTCAAAGCGCGTTTTGTTTACTCGCCTGGTAAAGTTACAGTGCGGGGTTTAGCCGTTCTCAGAGCAGATCAACAATTGCAAACCCTAATTGATGCTTTTGAGAAAATGCAGGGCGCGATTGTTTGAGGGACTGCTCCTCGTCTACAATAGTCACGTAGCACGGAGTTTCCTAATATGACAGCTACTATACCTGTCGCTTCCCAGACAGAACCCTTCTACCCCAGTGCCGACGGTAAACCAGTGGCAGAAACTGACGACCACCTTTATGCCTTGCTAACAACCTTAGAAGTCTTAAAACAATATTTGTCAGGACGTCAGGCAACGGTTTTAGGAGATCAATTTCTCTACTATGCTCAAGGATATCCTAAGTTACGGGTTGCTCCAGATGTGATGGTAATTTTTGATGTCCCACCAGGTGGTCGAGACAACTATAAAATTTGGGAAGAGGGTCAGGTACCTGCTGTCATTTTTGAAATGACATCGGGTGGTACTAAAGACGAGGACCTAGTGTTCAAAAAAATCCTTTATGAGCAACTTGGTGTGCGGGAATACTGGCTGTTTGACCCCAAAGGCGAGTGGGTGGAAGAACAGTTACGTGGCTATCGCTTACGGGGAGACATATACGAGCCAATTCAGGATAGCCGCAGTGAACCGTTGCGGCTACGCTTGCAAATTGAAGGACGCCTGATTGGGTTTTACCGAGAAGATACCGGAGAAAAGCTGCTGATCCCCGATGAACTAACAGAGGCACTTCGGCTTGAAGTCATCGCAAGACAGCAGGCGGAAGAACTTGCCGAACAAGAACGCCAACGCGCTGAACAGGAACGCCAACGCGCTGAACAGGAACGCCAACGCGCTGAGCTTGCAGAATTACATATAGAACAGTTGAAGGGAAGACTTAGATCGCTCGGTGTTAATCCGGAAACCCTCTAGTAAAAGGGAAATTCCAGCTACTTTATTCTCAATCACAGCAGTCAATACGCTCTTCTATTCAGATAGAAGGCTGGATATTGACGGATGCTTGGTGCCTAGCCGAAGGGTATTGCTTAGCGGGGGATCGGAAGCTTTTGTGGATAAAGTCTTATCCGAACCAGATTAGCTTGACTGCTCGAAATGCAAAAGTTGCATCAAGATAAATCTGATGAATCAGGTTGTGATCCGTATCAATGCACAGATCATTATAGGGATCATTATAAAATATATAAGAAATTACTTTGTCTCATTTTTATTAATTGATTAATAACAAAAATAACTTGCAACTATTAAATAATCTCCTGCAAGTTATTAAGTAACAAATATGTAAATAATTGTAAACTAAAGAACATTATACTAAAATATAAGTAGGATAAAATCATTGATAAGTCTGCTGAAAACCTTATATAGACTGGCTTTATCAACAGCAAAGCCATTCTTGACTAGGAAAAATTACACCTTAAGATACAGTTCGATTTTAGATACAAGATTTACATTCAAAGTATGCACCCATGAAAAAAATTAGCAATTAAGCAGTATATAAAAGCTGTCTTTATAAAATTTTAATTTTGTATTGCACTGGACAGTTTTACATATATTTTTGAGCTTAAATAGCAATTATTCACGGAAGAAATGAAATTGATATTTCTCATATGCAGCAAGAATTGTGAATCGCTAATACTATTAACGAACACAATTAAAATAGCATAAATTGCTTAATACCAGGACATACAAATTACAGCTATGCTCAAAACTAACCGTCGGATTATTTTTTCTGCTTTTGTTAGCCCTAGCTTAGAAAGCAATCAACAATTAAATCAAAAACAATTTACTCACAATCAAGTTGATTTCCTGGAGCCATTGCGCCAAAGGCTGGATTCAGTAGAAATTAAAAATCGGAAATTGGCTAAATTTATTGCTAAACTGATACCCGCTCAATGTCCCTTTGAAAGAGATCTTACCTTATTTGGTCGTAAGATAGCTCATATTCCTCCCATGTGCAAGTTAAATCCACTTTACGACCAACTTGTCGGATTGCGTTTTCGTGCTCTGTGTTATTTAGTAGACAAGTGTGGTGAGGATATTCAGTCATTCTGCTAAAAACGGTCATAGGCTAAAGTAGGAGAATCACTAAGCAAAAATTTATCTCCTAATTGGCAAGACAAAAATGTTATTGCATTTAAGTACGTGGCAGGAAGTCGAAACTTATTTACAGCAGTCTCAAGGTATTATTCTCCCTATAGGTTCCACAGAGCAACATGGACCAACAGGATTAATTGGCACTGATGCGATTAGTGCAGAAGCGATCGCACACGGTGTGGGTGAAGCAACCCAAGCAATAGTTGCTCCAACAATTAATGTGGGGATGGCACTACATCATACCGCCTTCCCCGGCACAATCAGTCTGCGTCCCAGCACGATGATTCAGTTGGTAAGAGACTACATCATGTCTTTAACCAAAGCAGGTTTTACGAAGTTCTACTTTATCAACGGGCATGGTGGCAATATTGCTACTCTAAAAGCAGCTTTTTCCGAAACTTACGCTTACTTAGAAGAATTGCAGGTTCACAACGCACAAAAAGTACAGTGTCAAGTTGCTAACTGGTTTATGTGCAGTTCGGTTTACAGGCTAGCAAAAGAATTATACGGTGATCAAGAAGGCTCTCATGCCACACCGAGCGAAGTAGCTATAACTCAGTATCTTTATCCAGAAGTGATTAAGCTTGCACCCCTTTCCCCATCCGTTGGCAGTGGATACAAAATTTTTAGCTCTACTAACTTTCGAGAGCGTTACCCAGATGGCAGAATGGGTTCAAACCCTGCTTTGGCTACACCAGAACACGGTAAGCAGTTTTATGAGTTAGCAGTGAAAGAACTCAGCAATGGATATTTGGAATTTTTGAATGGGGAATAAGGAGTCAGGAGTCAGGTTTCATTATTCTCCCCCTGCCTCCCCTGCCTCCCCTGCC
>CALMVQ010000293.1 GCA_937873135.1 uncultured Scytonema sp.
TTCGCGAGATAGCCTCGCGAATAATGTGTTTTCTCCAAATTGGGATGCTCCCCAGCAGCAAATTTTAGCGATCGCTCTCGAAGAAACTGAACTTTTACAAGTTTCCAAAAATCAGTTCTGCAATCTAATTAGGCAAGAAAAATCCGCCATTACTCAAATCGACCGCTGGGTAAATCATCTAAGTTCAACCGTATCGGAAATTACTTCGCCAACATTACCCACTCCCACAAAAACACCAGGATGCGCCGTTTTAGCGAGTAATGAAGTGTTTCAACCGCCACATGATATGCTTGTTTGGGTAAAAGTTTTCCAGGGACAAGCGAACTTACTAGGCTTAGATGAATTAGAACTCACGTCTGATACCGGACGAATTCCGCTTTTAGGGGATTTATGGTTGCAGGCGAGGGATATCCTAGAAATTGACTCTGTAAATGCAAATATATTAGATGCTAGCAGTTTATTAGACGGTTTAAATTGTTTGCAAGCCTTTGTATTACAAGCAATTGGGCAACTCGAACAAAAAGCAATAAAAGTAGAATTAGGACGCTTAAAACAACGAGAGCAACTGAATAATCAAGCGATCGCTAATACCTTAGATAACTTTGCTAATATCTTCGATACCGAAAAAGCGAATTCTCCCCTTACTCAACCGCTAAACAATGAAGAAGTTTTCCACGGGTACTTTTTTAGCATTCAATGCTGCATTTGGTACATTTATTAGCGGTACAACTAGCTTGAGCAGAACCGTTGTAGATATATTGGAAGTCTTACCTTTGTGGGAACGCGCCCAACCAATCCTGCAAGCTATCCCAGAAGTTGATGGTAGTAAAAGTGACCCTGGTCGATTATCTGGTCGAGTCGAAATTAAAAATGTGGTATTTCGCTATCGCAACGATGGACCGCTTACCGTTGATGATGTTAGTTTACGGGCAGAACCAGGAGAATTTATCGCTCTCGTCGGTCCTTCTGGAAGCGGTAAATCCACGTTATTTCGACTTTTGTTAGGATTTGACACTCCGGAGTCTGGCAGCATCCATTACGACGGACAGGAACTTGCTGGGTTAGATGTAAATGCAGTCCGCAGACAGTTGGGCGTTGTTTTACAAGGCAGTCGTTTGATGTCTGCGTCTATCTTTGAGAATATTTCTAGTAACGCGGTTTTGACGATGGATGAAGCCTGGGAAGCCGCAAAGATGGCAGGTTTAGCTGATGATATCACGGCAATGCCGATGGGGATGCATACAGTAGTCAGTGAAGGTGGGACAAATCTTTCCGGTGGACAGCGACAGCGGTTATTGATTGCGCGATCGCTTGCCTTGCGTCCGCGAATTCTGCTTTTTGATGAAGCCACCAGCGCGTTAGATAACAAAACACAAGCGATAGTTAGCGAAAGCCTTGAAAAGCTGAATGTTACCCGCATCGTCGTAGCACATCGACTCAGCACTATTCGTAATGCTGATCGCATTTACGTTCTGCAAAATGGACGATTAGTACAAGAGGGTAATTTTAACCAACTTGCCCACAAAGAAGGACTATTTAGTCAACTCATCCAGCGGCAGCGGCTATAATGCTTTGCTCAAGTTCAATAGCTCCCCAGAGACAGTGGAATTAGATGTACAGGTTGTCGAAAATTTTTTTGGAAGTAGAAAAAGCTTATTCGTTCATGAAATACTTTCTTAGAGCCCACATTCCGCACCCTTAACTGTCACAATCGGTTATTACGGAAGTTGATTCATGAAAAAGGAGTAAAAAATTACATTTATCTCAAAAAAAACAGATTTGGGAGAGGAAAATTTATTAGATATATTCTCAATAAGGAGCAATAAATATAAGAGTGGTTTGGTGGAAAAGTTTCATAAGATAATTTTAGTCTTACAAGCTTAATACATCAT
This sequence comes from uncultured Scytonema sp., assembly GCA_937873135.1. GTDB lineage: Bacteria > Cyanobacteriota > Cyanobacteriia > Cyanobacteriales > Nostocaceae > Rhizonema. The sequence goes on from CALMVQ010000293.1 coordinate 1,893, forward strand.
TGTAACTTATTTTTCTCTGAAAATAAAGTGAGACAAAAAAGACGTGGTCCATTTACCCTAATTGCTGTAAACTCGGTCAAGTAGATAAGAGAACCTTTGGAAATATCAGGTGATCCCCTAATGTCTGCAATTCCAGTCATTGATTTAGCTGCTTTCCGCAATGGTAATGCAGGCTCTCGGCAAACTGTAGTCAAACAAATCTATCAAGCTTGCCACGAAATTGGCTTCATGTACTTGCAAAATCCAGGAATCTCACTCGACTTGATTCAGCAAGTATTCGCCCAGAGCAAATCTTTCTTCAATTTACCTTTAGCAGTAAAACAACAGTTAGCTTGGAGTAACGAATCGAGTAACACAGGTTATGTTGGCATTGAGAGAGAATGTCTCAACCCCAAAAAACCAGGCGATTTAAAAGAAGCGTTTAATGTTAGCAAAGCAGAACTAATGTGTCCCACTTCTTCTATATCTCCAGCCTTCAACCCTGAATTTCTCGCCTTTTTTGAAGCTTGTACAGAAATTGCTAACACTGTTTTGCAAGTATTTGCTTTGGCGTTGGAATTGCCAGAAGATTTTTTGACGACAAGGCACAATCAACAACATCATACCCTGCGATCGCTGCACTATCCCCCACTACAAACACCCGCCAAAACCGGACAAGTACGTGCTGGTGAGCATTCTGATTATGGCAGTCTGACTTTACTTTTTCAAGATGAAGTGGGGGGGTTGGAAGTGCAGACGACAACAGGAGATTGGATTGCATCTCCCCCAATTCCTGAAATGGTAGTGGTTAACACTGGTGATTTAATGCAAAGGTGGACAAATCATGTGTTTTGCTCAACTAAGCATCGGGTCATAATTCCTAATGATAGTCGAGTGAAACAGTCTCGATATTCTATTGCTTTTTTCTGTCATCCCAATGATGATACAGAAATCGCTTGTCTGGATAGTCGGCAAGAACAGCCTATGTATCCACCAATTCTTGCGGGAGAATATCTTTTACAACGTTTACAAGCAACTTACCAGGCTGGTGTGTAAATCTCGTAACCTGCCCTAAATATTAATGTGGCATCGGAGAGAATTTTATAAGGAAAATGCAGAAAACCCTTGCGGAGGTGTCTGACTTAGTCAGACACCTCTGTGCTTAAGCCATATACGCCGCCTGCTTTACCTTTAACGATTTTGTTAGTAGTCGCGCTGTATAGCCTAGAGCAACGCTTGAATAATTATTTTTGCTCCAGAGGTTTGCTATATATTTACAAGGTCTTTATAAAACTCTAATTGCTGTTTTGCCAAAGCTTTATTAGTGTATTGAACCATTGCCTTTTTATAACCCATTTCGCCTAAATTCTCAGCCAGTTCTGGTTCCATTAACTGAACTATACAATTCGCCAAGGCTTTAACATCACCTTCAGGAAATACCAAACCAGCATCGCCGATGACATAAGGAATTTCGCCAGAATCGGAACCAACGACAGGCACTTTACAAGCCATTGCTTCAATAAGTACATGACCAAATTGTTCTTTCCATCCCGCAGCAGTTAAGGTTTTAAATTTATACGTTGTTTCAGAAGGTAATACTAAACTACTCATTAGATTAATATAATTACATACCTGGTTATGAGGTACACTTTCAACTATAATGATTCTTTCTTCTAGATGATTTTCTGCGGCAAGACGCATCAATTCTGACTGTAATTCTCCACGTCCAAGAAGCAATAATTTCCAAGATTTTTCTTTTAAAGTGACTAAAGCATTCAGTAGAGTCAACAATCCTTTTTCTGGCACAAAACGTCCGACGAAGCCAACAACAAACTCACCTTGAGCAATCCCCAACTGAGTTGCTAATTCTGTTTGAGGGGTGGGAGTAAACAAACTTTCATCCACGCCAAGTTGAGGCATGACTTTTATCGAACCTTTGTATCCCCGCTGCCGTAGGACTTTTGCACCATCTTGATTTCCCGCAATGATCCCATGGCTGTGCTTGAAGTTGTATTTCTCAATTAACGAAACTGGAAATTTAAGTTCGTAAGGGAGATTCCACCAAGTGAAAAATACATTTTTAGCCTTTAGTCCTAAAAGCTGATTTAAGGCTATCATCTGAGAATGAGCCAATCCTCTAGATCCTTGTTCTACCTGAATAACCTGGGGACGAAACTGCTGTAGCAAAGAGATTATATCAGTACCAAAGGTTAGAAGACCCTGATGATTTTGACTAAAATTAGAAACCGGAACTATGCGAAATTTACCTTCATCACGGTACTGAGTTTCAATAATTCGGTTTTGAACTCCACCGGGTTTCCAACGTTTGGGGACGACAACAGTCACCTCAACTTCAGGTTCTAGTTGCGACAGAACACGCAGTTTTTCACAGTTTAAGTCTACAATATAAGTATGACTGGCAACGAGAATTTTCATCTTCATTTTGTTATTTGTGAGTTATTGGTTGTTATTTGTTAAAAATTATCATTCTTCTACTAACTCTTAACCACTAACCACTAACTATTGACTATTAACTAAACTTGTTCATCTAAGCGTGTATAAATTTGACCATCATTCCACCTCGATTGGATGACAGAACCTAAAGCTTTGAAAAAGCCGAGAGTGTAGAAAAAACCACGAGTGACAATTTTGATGGGGGAACCGCTTTTGTGACAAGGCGGGCGTCCGAGAACATGACAGTCAAATAAACGAGTGTACAGACGTAAAGCTTGAGTAACAGTGAGGTTTTTCAGTCCCATTAAAAAATGGTTATGGTAGAAGGTGAGTTGATACTGGAGACTTCGCATACTAATATCATGGCAACCTCCCGTTTCTTCCCCTAAATGTACCAAAGAAGCTTCTGGATCATACCAAATTTTGTATCCAGTCTGCCGCAACCGCAAACAAAAATCTGATTCTTCTCGCACTGCACTCCCACGAAACCTTTCATCAAACCTTAGTCCGTACTTGGTAAAAATCTCTCGGCGAAAGGACATATTACAACCTCTAGTAGAGAGGACTTGCTGAGGTTTTACTGTATGTACCAAATCAATATAATACCAAGCAATTCCTGGATCCATTGCTTGAGAGGGAAGATATTCAATCTGCAATTTTCCCCCAGAATCACCTAGTTTCATTCTGTCAAAGACACGTCCGGCAACAGCCCCTACTTCTGGTTTTTCCAAATAATTTTTGGCGTGCGCCGCTAAAAATCCACTTTGTAATTGGACATCATCGTCAATAAACAAAATGATGTCGCCTGCTGCACGCCGTAAAGCATAATTCCGTGCCCCTGGCAAACTCGCCCACCCTAGATGAAACCACTTAATTTTACCTGCTGCTGCTAATTCCTCGATGAAGGCTTGAATTTCAGGTTGGTGTTTTGGAGTTTGGTCTACCACTAAAACTTCAAAATTTGGGTAGTCTTGGTTGAGGACATCCACAAGGCTATCACGTAGTGGTTCCTCACGGGCATATGTTGGAATAATCACAGAAATTAAAGGTAAATTCATCTGTTTGATGGTTGATGGTTGTTAATGGTTAGTTGCATTTTACTCCTTACTCCTGTAAGCGCGGGTTTTGTCATATGTTGTGTTTCCGAAGGTGTTTTTTTTCTTAAACCCGCCCCTAGGGTACGGGCGGGTTTTGTAAAATGTTGTGTTTCCGAAGATGTTTTTTCTCTTAAACCCGCCCCTAGGGTACGGGCGGGTTTTGTAAAATGTTGTGTTTCCGAAGATGTTTTTTCTCTTAAACCCGCCCCTACTTTCGTCGTCCTTTAACTTCATTGCGGACTTCTTGGAGTTGTTCCTGCTTGTCTATAACTGGTAATTTCAGAAGAATTCCTGCGGAAAACCAGTAATAGACAGCGACTGGATCGACATCCAGAGGGTAGTAGTATGTGTTGTAACTAATAAATAGTATAAACACCCACATAGCTGCACCGTAAATGCGGAAATTACGGTTTTTTACAGAACGGTAGGTCCGGAAGCAAATTACTGTTAAGGTAGTGACCAAACCAAAAAAACTTATCAGTCCAAACGGTCCTATTTCATAAAGTACTTTGGGGTAGTAGGTTTCCACTAGCTTAGTTTCACCCAATACACGAGCTGAGTTGGTAGCACGACCTAAGCCATTTCCGAATGGTCCATCTGAATTTTTCCACACCTCTGCAAATTGCTGGGTAATAAACTCGTAAGGAGGTGAAGCTTCCCAACGAGCAGTAAAACTCTCTATTCTTTGTTGTATAATGTCAGGATTAGTGACCACCGCAATTCCCAAAATAATCGCAAGTCCCACTCCTATAGGGATAAATCGTTTTAAATTGCCAATTTGACCGGTGAGAACTAGTAAAATCACGAAGCATATTGGCACTAAGGCTAAAGCTATTCTTTGTCCGCAGACGACTGCATTGACAAATACTAAAGCCATAGAAGCTAAACCTCCAATGCGCCAAAGGATGGAGGGATCACTAAAGCCAGTGGCAAAACTAAAAAAGTTGCTGGAAATTAAGAACCATGCCCACTGCCAAGGCGCAACAAAGGTTCCAGGTAGCCGAATCACCCCTTCTTCAGGACTGTAAACTAAAGATCCACCGATAAAACATCGAGCATCAAGTGATGCCTTGAATAAAGCTGCTCCTTCTAAATTTCTAGTGCCTTGACAGACACCCTTTGCTAGTAACATGTGTTGAATTAATCCCAGTACACAGCAGGTGATTATAGTCACAATCTGTAAGCGGGAAAAAAATAAAAAATCCTGTTTGTTACGAATGAGATAATAAGCGCAACTGATTAAGGGTAAATAGCCCAGCAAGACTTTCAAGCCCAGAATTCCCATGCCTAGAGGTATTTCATTGGGTGCGGCTTTCAATAGTGCAGCTGCCGGGGGGTTGAACTGCTGCCCACCATTGACGAACAGCAATGTAATCGCACATGAACCTAACAGAATAAATAGTGGAGTTTTAATACCTGGAGGAATCAGTAGGGGTAAGTTCTGCTTGCGGCAAGTCTGCCAGATTCCAATTAATGCCGGAATGTAAAAAGCATCTTTAGCTAATTGAAGTATGGGGCTATTGCCGAGATAATAAGTAATTGTACCTCCTAATGGTACGTAAAGAATGAAGGCTAAAAGGGCTTCTCGCGGATATTTGAAGCCAAGGGATATAATGATGATTCCCAATACAGTCGGAACTGCTGCTTTAATTCCACCGATAAAAAAAAGAAGAATACCTAAGAAAAGACTACCAAAGGTAGCAGTAATCAAAAGGCTTATTAGTTCTTTGCGTGCTTGTGCTGCTTTGCGCTTCTGGGCTAAACGTTCTTTAAAGTTAAGGGTTGGAGTTTCCTGTTGCGATCGCTTTTTTGTTTTTTTTGATTTTAACTTTGACGTTGCCATGCTTGTGTTATATAAATTATAAGTAGCAAGTCGTTTTAACTTAGCACTCATAATACTTTGGATTTTAAACTTTGGGTTTTAAAAGCCCTGTTCTACTTGGATTCGTGTTTAAGATAATTTGAGAGATCATTTTCAGCAACTCAATCTAGTCCTATATTCTTGTGCCAAAATGGACATCCAGATAAGCGATTGATATCCATTAGTAGTCTTTAAACATTCCCTTAATACCCCTTCAACGCAGAAGCCTTCAGATTCATAAAGACTTTTTGCTCGGCTGTTTTTCTCTATGACATCTAACCACAGGCGATGGGTATGTAACTGCTCAAACGCATATTGCTTAACAATTTTGATAGCTGAACGCCCAAATCCTTTTGATTTTTCAGTAATAACGATGCGTTTGAGTTCAATATTCCTAAATCCACATAGGTTCATATTCAGCTTCTATTAACTCCTAAGATGCACATTTTTATTCACGTTCTGAAAGCCTTACTGTATAAAGGTTATAAAATGTGCATCTTAAGAGTAACGTTCTAGCTTTTATGTCGCTCCCTCAGTAATTTGCCAGTCATAAAAGTGACATGAGTTCGGTGTGATGGCTATGCTCCCGTGAATTTTGCCATTATTCGCACGATTGCCATCAATCTGTTTCGGGAGCATAGGTTTGCCTCAATTACTAAAGACATTCGGCATCTGGCTCACGATATCCCTCGCCTCTTTTCCTTCTTTAGATAAATCAGCCCTGGGCCGACCGGGTGGACCAGACCAGAAGACAGGTCGAGTGCCGACGTAGATTCTGTCACTCTTGGCTGAGGGTAATTAACGCCGCCCGCCTGTCTCCACTGAAGGGAGCGGTAGAGAACGTTCTGCGTCGTAGGTAGAACGTGCGTCATGTATTTCTGAGCGATGTTCCAGCGACCAAAGCACAAGCGCTTGAACGAGCGGAACGAGCGACTCTCCAAGCGGCGTGAGCGAGTATTCGACCTTGGGTGGAATGCTGGGGTAGACGGTCCGAAGTAAGATGCCATTGCGCTCAAGACCTCGCAGCGTCTCAGTCAGCATCCGCTGACTGATCCCCGGCAACCTTCGTTTGATCTCGCTAAATCGTAAGCTCCCGCCTACAAGATTCGATAGAATCAGGGACGTCCACTTATCGCCGACGTGGTCGAGAATCTCTCGAACGGGGCAATCTTCGTCATCAAAAAATTTCGGGATTCTGCTCATGGTTACCTTCCTGTGCCTAAGGCAGAAAAAAGTGCCGTCTTCCATTTTCCTTTATTTTGGTACAGAATGAACCAAGTTGTGGAAAGGAACTGTGCAGATTCCTCAACGGGTTTGCGGATCGGGCATAGGTTTCACAACCAAGCAAGCTAAATAAGTACTTACACAAAAATATTTATACATTTCGTGAAATAATTGTCCTAGGA
>CALMVQ010000294.1 GCA_937873135.1 uncultured Scytonema sp.
ACCAACAGTACGGAAATTAACAATAAGATCAATAACGTCTACAGAGATATTGACGTCAAGATTGAGAACGTCCGCAACGAATGGAATCGCACATTCATTAGTCTGGTGACACAGCACGTCGAGCAACTGATTCGGATACTCGGCGACACAGATGCATTCAACATCCAGATCGCCAATTCGGTCAATATCAAGGTGGACGAACTTCTCAGCCAGATCGTGAGAATTAAGAGTGAAATGACTGCAATCATGAACACTGCAGATCGACATCTCTATGAGTGGACTTTGGGAGAACTGATGGCCATCAAAGGCTGCTTAACTGATCGTCAGGTTCTTGTGGAGCAGATAGTCACTTTCACCACTGAACTCAGAGGCAAGCTCGATTCCACTAACTGTGTGGACATCAACTCTTTCCAGCCGTTCAAACCTCTCTCCCTCGATCAGAAGCAACCCTCATCCGTAAAACCCCAGCAACTACCTGGAAGCTAAAGCAAGAGAATTACATCCACTTGCTTTCCGGATGCAGACAAAAAGGAAATGATTAGCCCTGCCTGAAAACAAACCGACTGCCAAACATTTGTTTGGCAGTTTATGCAATAGCCAGTCGTAAACAAGCAGCAAGCACATTAAACATCTCCAGAAATGAGACTATGTCCGTAAAATCACCAATAATAAAATAAACTCTCTCCGCTTGCGAAAAGTGAAAATCTGTTCATTTTTGGCGGTTCTATATTTAGACAGCATTAATGTTAACTTAGCGGACATGATATGATGTAGGGGCGAACAGCCGTACCGCCTCGATCTTTGGTTTTGACGAACGCATAATTAATTTTTGGAGATGTTTAATACTCATAAAGTCGTAAAATGCACCTTGCTTGAAGGTGGATTACACAAATATCAAAACGATATTTGCGTTCGTCCCTGTTTAAAACAAAAGCACCGTTATTTAGATCAAATAAGATGTTTCCCCAGAAAAAACACTCTAGTCTAACGAAGATGCAGCTTTCGGTGGTAGTGCTTTCCTTAACTGCTACTCAATCGCTGCTCGGATCTTTCCCATTGACTCGAGTTGAACCTGTTTTTGCCCAATCTAGTAGTCCAAGTCCAAGTCCGTCTTTCCCACTTCCCCAGTCGCTTCCTCAGGGGACAACAGTGAAAGTGGATGGTTCGAGCAGTATGAGGGTGATCAACTCAGCCCTTCGTCAACGCTTTGAACAAAAGTATCCCGGCAGTAAAATTGAGATGGCAACAGGTGGAAGCGATCAAGCATTAACGGCACTACGGCGAGGAGACATCAATTTGGCAGCCATTGGACGCCCACTCACTGCTCAAGAGAAGGCACAGGGACTCGTATTCGTTCCTGTGAGTCGGGAGAAGATTGCCATAATCGAAGGGAAGGATAATCCATTTCAGCAAAACCTCTCTTTCGAGCAGTTTGCGAAAATGTTTCGCGGTGAGATTACGGACTGGTCAGCTTTAAAAGGCCCGCCTGGTAAGATTCGATTTATTGATCATCCGATTGACGGCGACACTCGGCGATCGCTCTCTACCTATGATATTTTCAAAAAAGCCCCGTTTCAGAATGGCGCAAACACAACTCGCCTAGCCCAAGATGACACGACAAGCATTGTTTCAGCGCTTGGTAAAGATGGAATTAGTTATGCGATCGCCGATCAGGTGCTGGATTTGCCGAATGTCCGGGTGATCCCGATGCACAAAACCTTACCTTCAGATCCTCGTTATCCTTACTCCCAACCGAGGGGCTATGTCTACCGTGCCCAAAGTACGACTCCTGGATTACTTGCTTTCTTGGGCTTTGTCACTTCTGCCCCTGGAAAGGAAATTGTTGCAGTTGCCAGACAGCAGGAAACTGAAGCCGTGCGTCAATCGACAGCAATTGCTCCTTTGCCCTTACCGAATGCCCAGACGGGGCTGGTACAGACATCTACGAAGAATGAAAATAGTGGATTTCCCTGGTGGCTTTTGTTACTGATCGCAATTCCCTATCTGCTATTCTTGTGGTTGTTTCTGATGCGACGTCGAGATCGTCGCTCTGTCGCCACAGAAGATACGGTGAATCTCAAAAGCGCTCGTCAAAACCGAGAAATTGCCGCTATATTGTTGCCGCAACTCCAAACAGATCTTGATCAGCGTATTGATTCAATTTTGGTTCTCAAAATGGCTGAGCAAACCCGAGAGATTACCAATCTAGTATTGCAGCAACTCCAAACAGATCTTGATCCACGTATTGAGTCGATTATAAATCTTAAAATGGCTCATCAAACCCAGCAGATTACCAGTTTGGTGTTGCAGCAGAGCCAAACAGATCTTAATTCGCGTATTGAGTCGATTATGAATCTCAAAATTGCTGCTCAAACCCAGCAGATTACCAGTTTGGTGTTGCAGCAGTTGCAAACAAATCTTGATCAGCGCATCAATATTGACTCAATCAAAACAGCCATTTTTTCGGATCTGAAAAAACAGCAATTTTACCTTGAGATGCATTCTCTCAAAGCCGAACTCGAAAACTTTTATGCCCGTTTAGAACAGTTTGAAACTCAGTTGTACTCACGAATTAATCAACGAGACACAGAGTTTTATAACTGGACTCACTCGCAACTCCTCACTCTCCAAGGCTGTTTAACAGATCGCCAAGCTCTGATTGAACAATTCGAGTCTCTGAGCATTCGACTTAAAACTGAACTGGATAATGTGGCGTGCGTTAACCCTAATAGCTTCACTCCTTGGGTGGGAATCGGAGTAAAACCGCAACTGTCATCCGTGCAACCACCGCATCTGCCAGAACGCTAAAGTGCGAGAATTACATTTAGTACACGGGGCACGAAAATAAGGATACCGTGTTGGATCGTAGATCCACTTACTACACCGAAGCGATTACAGAGGAGCTTAAAAAGTGAATAAGTGACGGTAGTTTACTCCGGTTGACTCCGTTATTTGGCTACTCCGCTTAATGATTTACAAACAAAATATAGGCTCTTAGTTGCGATCTCATAATGCTAAGACCACACGAGAACACAAGTCAGAGCCTTATTATATTAGCTATAAGCCCGAAAATAAATTTCGGGCTTTACACAAGCGATCACTTTGTGTGTGACAATAATTCAGAAATTAAATATTCCTGGTGACAAATAGTGATATCATATCCGTCGAATCACTCATGCGGAAAATAACCCTACTCACAACCCCAAGGAGTGCCAGCTCTTTGAGGAGACAAAGCTTAGCAAGGAGCGGGGTAAGGTTCAGCAGAAAATAAGGTTAATTGACCGGACTTGATATGACGAAAAGTTGGTCTTGGTGGTTAAAAATCGCCATCTTAGTGTTTGTGAGTAGTACATCGGCTGTTTTTAGTCGAAAAGTATCCGCACAGATTGTGCCTGACGCTACTTTGGGCAGAGAACGTTCCTCCGTCACGCCTCAAGGTGTGAGAGACTTAATTACAGGGGGAGCAATTCGAGATACCACTCTCTTCCATAGTTTTCGCGAATTCAATGTCAACAACGGACAGCAAGTTTATTTTGCGCCTCCCAATGGCATTGCCAACATCTTCACTCGGGTAACGGGAAGTAATATCTCACGGATATTCGGCACCTTAGGAGTCAATGGCGGTGCGAACCTATTTTTCATGAATCCCAATGGCATTATTTTTGGTCCCAATGCAAGGCTAGATCTACGCGGAGCGTTCACAGCAACTACAGCAAGAAGTGTTAATTTTGACAAATATACTTTCAGTGCCACTAACCCAACAGCGCCGCCGCTACTGAAGATTAATGTGACTCCGGGTTTACAGTATGGCGCTATAGATCCTAACGGGCAAATTCGCAATGAAGGGAATTTATCCGTAGGACAAGATTTAAATCTGATTGCTGGCAATTTGAATTTGCAGGGTCAACTGAGAGCGGGGGAAAATTTAAATGTAGTCGGTAATACTGTTACTATACGAGATAGTACTAGTAAACCATTCATTGCCACAGCAGGCAGTAACTTGGTATTGCAGGGAAATCAAAAGCTAGATATCTTTGTCCTGAATCATCCCGACAGTGGTTTATTCTCAGGTGGGGATATGGTGTTGCGGTCGGCTAATCCTGTTGCTGGAGACGCACATTATACCAGTTACGGTAGCTTTCGTCTAGAACAGCTGCCAGAAAGTTCCTCCTTATCTTCCCCGCTACAACAGGGAAGTGGCATGGGGAGTTTGTTTAGTATCGATGACCCAGTGATTAGAAGTGGTGGAGATGTCTCAATTGGTAGCTATACTGGAGCGTCTTTGCACATTATAGCAGGCGGTAAGGTCGAAATCCCCAAGATCATAATTACTGGAACAGATACAGATTCGGGAATAGTAGAAAACGTTGCTCTATCAGATGGGACGAGTATAGCGATTTCTGGCAATACCAAACCAACATTAGATATACGTGCCGGAGTCTCACCAAGTGCGATCGCTCCCACAATGCCTGCTCCTGCTTTTTTCAATCCCATCATCACCAATACCGCAACAAGTGCCGACATCAAAGTTGGTTCTATCTTATTTGCAGATACCGCCAACAAACCCATAACAGGACAAGTGCTGTTAACTAACCAGTATCGCCCTAACCCCAATTTGGCGGGAGACATTCAAATTAACGGTACAGCAGTGACAGAGGGGGGAGCCGTCAATATTGACTCCAAAGGCAGCATTATTAGCAATGGTTTAATTAACACAAACGCGACTACGGTGAATCAGCAATATTTGGGCAATGGTGGAGATGTAACGTTGTTAGCGAATGGGAACATTACTTTCAACCCAAGCAGTGGTATCAGCTCCGTTGGGTTACTCGGTGGAAATATTACTCTCACTAGTAATGGAGATATATCATTCAACAACGCTAAAATCGGCAGCGATAACTATACCAATGTACCAGGTACAACTGGTGGTGATATTAATGTGACCGCTAGCACCGTGTTTCTTCGTAATGGCTCCGACTGGCGATCGCTCACTTATGGAGCGGGGAATGCAGGTAAGGTGAAGATTACAGCCAGTTCGTTAGTTTCTCTAGACAATAACAACCTTATCAGAAGCGACGTGGAGTCGGGAGCAAGCGGCAACTCAAGTGGCGTAGAACTGACAGCAAAAACATTCTTAATCAACGGTGGATCATACGTGAGTTCTGATACTTATGGTGCAGGTTCTTCGGGTGATGTTAGGATTACTACAGACGGTGCCATCAAATTAGATGGGGAAAATAGTTTTGGAGCTACTAGTCGCATCAGTAGTAGCGTGGAACCAAATGGCACAGGTAAATCAGGTAGTATTTACCTTAATGCAGATTCTCTTTCTCTAACGAATGGGGCGCAAATCATTTCTTC
>CALMVQ010000295.1 GCA_937873135.1 uncultured Scytonema sp.
CTGCCCCCCCTGCTTCCCCTGCTCCTCTATTCTTAAAATCCCAAACGCAATTTTTAAAGCAATGTTGCACTTGATAGCACAAACATTTACCTATCCTCAAACGGGTGGAGAAGCGGATGCATTTGAGATAGTTTCTAACTCAATTAATTTAGCTCGGAGTACATCTCTTGCCTGGAATAGTGTCTGGATAACTATACTTCAACCATTGGATTCTGGGTTGTGGATTGGTTTGGTCCGGCTAGGTCTAACTTTAGCTGCAGGCAGCATTATCTTCTTGACCTTAACTTCGGGTCGGGAAATCGTTGAGAAGCAATCATGGTCAGATTTAACAGCAATATTTATCTGGCCTGTTGTGATTGCTTTATTTCTCGGAAGTAACGGCAATTTACTATCACAAACTGTTACTGTTGCCAGAAGCTTTGGATACCAACAAGTACAGAAAGTTCTTCAAGCACAATTAGGAGAACTTACATTTAAGAATGCGATCACTCAGGTCACAATTAGCAACATCGCCAAACAGCAGATAGAAAACGTCTATAGTGAATGCCGTTCTAAAGTTGGACAAGAATTAATTGAATGCTGGGAGTCCAAACAAGCACAAGTTCAAGAGATTGTTAAACGAGCTGAAGAGCAAAGCAAAGGATCTCTCGAACCTCTACGACAGTTTGCCAATTTTTTAATAGATCGCACGGCAATAGGTGCTGTTAGAAATGCCGTGAGATTGACAACAGACCCTGGAGGAGTTTTTAGAGAAACAGCTATCCCAATCATCCGCTTTATTCTTTATAGTTTGCAGTGGGCTTTTGTCAACATCCTTGAAGCGGCACTACTACTAACAGCATTATTTTCGCCAATTGCCATGGGCATGTCACTTCTTCCCCTCCAAGGTCGTCCAATCTGGGCTTGGGCAACTGGCTTTTTCAGCTTATTTGGTATTCAGTTAGGGTACAACATCATCGTTGGTTTAGCCGCTGTTGTCCTTGTAAAATCTGGCGCAGAACTCGCTTCTGATGTGGCCTTTTTATTCTTCCTCAGCATTTTTGCACCCATTCTAGCTGTCCTAGTTGCTGGTGGTGGTGGAATTGCTCTCTATAACGGAATCTCATCAAATGTCAAGCAGTTAATCGATGTTTTCAGTAACGCCCTTGGCTCATTGACAACCTTAGTTATTAAGAGTGGACAATAGGAGGCTTCGGGAGCAGTTCTTAGGCAAGGGAGGCTTCCCCTGCTCCCCCTGCCAGCCTCAACGAGTAAATTTCTCAACCGAACGGTATGTATGAAAATCCAACGATTTCAAACTCCACTTTTACCTGAATCAAAAAATTTACTGGCATTATGTTTTGTCGCTTTGACGGGATTTAATGCTCTAATTTTTATCTTTATTTTGTTCGTTTCTTTTCGGCTTAACACGCTGGCAGATAAGAAAACAACCTTTGTGCAGTTAGTCAACGGTGAAACCTTGGTCGTTTCTGAAAGAGACCGTTACTGGCGTTATCCATCTGTTATTCAAAATACAGTCAAAACCTGGACTGAACTAACATTTAATTGGGATAACAAAATCCCCGGCACTAACGAAACAGATAATGGTGTACGTGTAGGGAAAGCTGGAAAAAGAATCCCAACCAGTGCCTATTTTGCTTCCTTGCTACTTGAACCGAAGTTTGCCGAAGCAGCACTTTCAGAAATTGCTGAATTAGTTCCTTCTAGCCTTTTCTCCGGTCAGCTACGCTCCACAGTCATCATTTCTTACCTCTCAGAACCGCGAGAAATTAGACTTGGAGAATGGGAAGTTGACATGGTAGCAACACGACTTATTGTTGACCGCACTTCAGGAACTGATGAAAGAATTCCCTTTAACCGAACGCTCCGGTTGAAAGCCGTTGAAATTCAACAATCTCCTCTAGGACAAAATGCTTCAGCCTTTGAACAAAAAGTTTATGAAGTTCGGTCGTCTGGGTTAGAAATTACTAGAATAACTGAATTTATTCCTAAATAATTATAGATAATTTTATGAACAATAAATCAGAAAAATATGAATTAGATAACGAACCTGATGACATTAGCAGTCCTCTAACTCCACCTAACAGTAATGGCTACGCTAATAACACTGGTAAAATCTTAGAAGAAGCAGGCAGTTCGGGTATTCATAAAGACGAAATCACTTTAGAAGACGAGAAAGAACTAGCAGGATATAACGATGAACTGACTGAGTTACTTGCGAAAGAATACCGCATCAAACAAGACGAAGAAAAAACAGAGGAGCGTTCCACCTCAGAAAAACCAAGCGTTCGTGTGGGATTAGTTCTAGCAGGAACAGCAGCTATCATGGGATTGATAGGATTCGTTTGGTTTGGATTTCTTGCTCCTAAGCCTGCACGTCAACAAGCATCTAACCCGAATGCTTCACCAACCTCCACACCTTTTAAAGATGAATCTGCTGAACTCAAAGGCAAATTAGCTTTTCAAGATCAACGACGACAATTGGAAACTAAACCAGAGGTACAGAAGCAACGTTCTACCCCCACTTCACCCCAAGCTTCTCCAACACCAGTCGCTAAAACGGCTCCGCCTCCACAGCCAGTCCGTCAAACGCCTACAGTTGTGCCTCCACCCAGGACAGTTTTCGTTCGTCAACCATCCTCTCCACCACCGCAACCAATATTACAAGCCGCACCACGATCTATACAACCTATACAACATACACAGCCGGAGTCACCTAAACCACAGCCTTCTTTGGCTGTAGATCCCTTTGAACGGTGGAGCCAGTTGGCTTCTTTGGGACAAACTCGCGGTTTAACCACACGAGAAACGGCATCGAATAGCGAAGGAGAACCAACTACACAAAAGCCCGAAGATTACCGTTTAAGCAGCAGGGGAGCAGGGGAGGTGGGGAGTAGAGGAGATATTCCGACTTCGCCAACAGCACTTTCTACTCAAAGTAATGTCAGCCCAGCCTCCACAAACACACAACAACAAAGTACCCAACAAGGCATTTCAACTGTTTCCATTGGTTACACAAGAGCTGATAGCAATCTAACAGCAACCAATACTACTGGAATGACAGATGGAGAAAAGGGAATTCTCACTCAGTCGCCGATTAATCAGAATGGTAATAGTAGTGATTCCTCAGCCTTAGAAGTCGCGATCGGCACTTCTGTTGACGCACGAGTCGTTGTACCGATGCTTTGGGATGAAAGCGGTAAAAGCCCTACAAATGGAAGGTTTGCTATTCAGTTGACTGAAGATATGCGAGCAACTAATGGTAGTGTAGCTCTACCAACTGACACGATTTTAGTGACTCAGGTGGAATCTGTAAACCAGGGTAATAAATTGGTGAACATGAGTGTTGTGGCACTAGTTTACCCTGATTTACAAGGGCATATTCGGCAAGAAGCCATTCCTCCAGGCAACTTGTTGATTCGTGGCAAAAATAATCAGCCATTAATTGCTCGCTCCCTATATGATAAAGGTCCGGAAATAGCCAAACAAGATTTGCTAGTTGGAGTCCTCGGTAGTTTGGGAAGAGTTGGAGAAATTATTAATCAACCTCGGACTCAATCATCCAGTTCCTCATCCTCGAATGGCTTTAGCCAATCCACAGTTTCTACGACAAGTAATCCCAATGTCTTAGCTGCAGCTTTAGAAGGGTTTTTTAAAGTGACAGGCGATCGCCTGACGCAACGCTCGGATCAAGCGGTACAGCAAATGCTTCAAACACCGAATGTTGCAGTTGTGCCAGAAGGAACTAAGGTTTCTGTGTTTGTCAACAGCTTTCTACGTGTGCGTCGGTAATTGTCATGATTGAGAAATGAAAAAATTAAAAACTATTTTACTTGCGTACACATTGTCTTCCTTAGCAACAACTGCTACAGTATTTTTTACCTTACGGATACTGGCGCAGACACCAGCTTTGCGCGTTATTGGGCAAGAGGCAGCAGTAGCAAATACTACAAACGTACCAGTTTGGGCTGGTCGTTTCACAGCTATTGATTTTTCTCAGACTAACGAAATTATCACTTATATTCTGATAGCCGATCCTTCACGCACTGTTTACAACACTGACGCTCTCCTTAGCAGCAATCAAGCAAAAACCGTGTTTCTGAAGGTGATTAAACCACTGCGCTTTCCAGGCGCAACTTCAACGAAAATCACTAATTTGTCTATCAAAACCCGCACCCCAGATGGACAACAACACTTTTACACTTTTAATATTGTTCCAGGCTCTGGTACGCCTACCGACAATGGCATTTCAATAACTCCTGAAGTTGAACAAACTTGGGTGGTAGGAAGTAACCAAGTTGCTACACTTAGCGATATTGAACGGGGTTTAGAAATTGCAATCGCTTTAGGCTATACCGCAACCAATGATCCAGTTGTCTTTAAAGTGCGTGAATTTCTGGCATTGGCACGAAATACAATGCCAATCCCCAAAGCTGCCCAAAGTGTCCACCTGCCCTTATCCGTGATTTCGTCCTTGGGACAATTGGGACTTGAAAGATCTCCAATTGAAGCTCGTGAAGTCCCGTCACACCAAGCTACATCGAATGCGAACCCAGAAAGGCTCAAATCCCATTCAATCTACAAAAATAATATGGGAAAATAAGAGCCAAAGAAGATGTAGTTTTATGACGAACCACATCTGTTCAAGCAGCAAATACAAGCCATATCTACACGCAATTCTACACAATTTGCTAGGGTTGCGCGTTCTTGCTACGGTTTTTTCCTCGACCAGTTGATATCACCAAGATAAATTCGGGAAAACATCATATGAAAAATAATCCCAATAAGACAAGCTAGTATCAGAGCCCCAGCAATTCTAAATTCAAAATTTGACAAGGTGGAGAAATAACTTAAAACTGAAAGCAGCCAAATTTAAAGTCAGGGTGATGTTTGGATTAAGAGTGCTGAGTTTTACGAGCCTACTGGGATTTTTACAGGTAGTCATTGGGACTATAAAAGGGGTCTAGCCGGGATACGTGCAAAATGGGACACGATGCAAAGTTTTGTAAATAAGCTTGCTTTATTTACATTTTTGTGAATGAGAAAGCGAAAACTTATTCCTTTGAGGCGGAGTACAATATATACTCTTCTGAAATTCTCCAAGTTATATAATGGAATTGAAAAAGATATAAACTGTATTGTTTAGTTTGGAGAAATTTATTCTAGTATTTGGTCAGTTTATCTAAAGCGAGTTGTGCTATTTCTTCGGCTCGGGATGATGTAACTTTTTGATAACGCAATGTAGTCTGTATGTTCTCGTGACCCATCAATGCACGAAGTGTCTCAATCCCCATCAATCCGACGCGCTCAGTTGCAAAAGTATGCCGCAGATCGTGAATCCGAATTCCTACGAGCATTGGACTCTGGGCAATTAAATCACTCCAGCATTTATGAAATCGGCGATAACTTAAGCGGGTTACCTCTAGAGTCAATGGTTGCTCTGCTGTAAAAAGCGCACTTATTAGGGGATGCCTCTCATACAAGAGATATTTTTCCAAAGCGATCGCTGCATCCTCATTGTAAAAACACCACCGTTGTTTATTTCCCTTGCCAACTACCTGAAATTTCCTAGTTTTAAGGTCAACAGCATCATTATCCAACGCCAAAAGCTCACTAATTCTCGCTCCAGTACGATGAAGCAACCTCACCAAAGCATTCATTCTCAAATCCGTTGCCACTAATTTGTACAAAACCGTAAGCTGTTCAGAGGTGAGGTAGCGGATAACTTCATCAGTTCCGTATTCTCCTTTTTCTGGATCAGGCTTGCGTCTTTTTAGACCAGCTATCGGATTATTACTTAAATAGCCTTGTTCTACGGCAAAGTTAAATAGAGCTTGAATGATAGCTTGGTGACGATGATGAGTAGTGAGACAAATATGTGTCAAATGATTCAAGTAATCACAAAGTTCCTGTCGGCTGATAATTTCCACTGACCACCGTCCATATTCTTTTAACAAGGGCATTAAGGTAAATTCGTAGGAATCCCGTGTATTCTTACTTAAACCTGGACGGTCTAAAAATTCTCTGGTTAATCTAGCTAAAGTAATTGACAAGTTACTACACCTCTGCGTTGACTTGTTTCTTAACTCGCTCGTTAATAATATATACTTATTTATCTATTAAATTTATATATTTATATGTACTCTTTAGCAGAGCAGAAAACCCCATTCCCAGGAGAAACCTTGGATAACTACATCCAGCGATTGCGATCGGACCTTCATTTGAGCCAACAGCAGTTAGCAACAAGAGCGGGAATTCACATTCAAAGTATGGGTAAGATTGAGCGTGGTCAAACCCAAAGGCTCAACCAAAAGACTAAAACTGGTTTAGCCTCAGCACTGTCCATACCTGCTGAGTATCTGGATGCAGTGCTTTGTGGTCAACCAGTATCTATGGTGGAAAAGAAGCAATTTTGTCCAAAATGCTGGATTCCTGGTACTAATCCAGATCCGGTGTGGCTCATGCAACGCGCCAAGTATTGCTTAACTTGTGGTAGCACTTTACGTACTCGCTGTCGCAGCTGTTCTCTTGAAATCGCTGACTTCAAACATCGATTTTGCCCAGGCTGTGGAACTGCTTATTCCGAGTAACACGCGCCGTTGCTAAATTTTTTAGTCCAATACCTGTTAAGTGTTCTTTTACAACTTTCATTCCTCAACTTTTTTGTGACATCTATAGAACGCACGGCTTATCCCAGATTCAAACGCTATTTCACGGACAAAGAACTCGGAGAAATTTACACTCCCACAAAATCTGAAATTGCTTTTGCTTATAGCACTACAAACGGTCAGAGTAACATTTTAAACTTGGTAGTTTTCTTAAAGGCATTCCAGCGTCTTGGTTATTTTCCCAAAATTGCTGAAGTCCCTAATTCAATATTAAATCATGTAAGCGGCTGTTTAAAACTGCCGACTGAAATAGGTTTGGTTTATGAAAACTCTAAAACAATGTATCGACATCGAACGGCTATCCGTGAGTATCTTAAGGTTAATCCTTTTGACAAAAATGCACGGCAATGAATGCGTTCAATCTGTCTACGAATCGGCGCAGGTGATGGATAATCCGGCTGATTTAATCAATGTAGCTATTGGGGAATTAGTTAAGCAACGGTATGAACTACCTGGATTTAACACTTTAGACCGATTGGTAGGTCGGGTGAGGACTTTGGTTAATCAAAAGCTGTTTTCAAAGGTAATTAGCCGACTTGAGGATGACTATATACAGAGGTTGAATGACTTATTGTCTAGTCATTATGTTGAGCGGCGCAGTCCCTATAATGACTTGAAACAGCTACCAAAACGTCCAACTCGCGACCATCTTAACGATTTAATTGTTCATCTAATTTGGCTTGACTCCCTTGGGGAGGTCAAAGCATTTCTCAACGATATTACGGTAGCAAAAATCCAACATTTCGCGGCTGAAGCTAGAGTATTAGATGCTAGTGAAATTAAAGAATTTAGTCAGCCCAAACGCATCACGCTCCTGTTATCTTTGATTTACTCGGCTCAAGTAC
Organism: uncultured Scytonema sp.; assembly: GCA_937873135.1. Lineage (GTDB taxonomy): Bacteria > Cyanobacteriota > Cyanobacteriia > Cyanobacteriales > Nostocaceae > Rhizonema. The sequence goes on from CALMVQ010000295.1 coordinate 7,514, forward strand.
AAACTCGAGATAACTTAGTATCTATGTTTCTTAAACGAATACGGACTATTCATAACAGTGCTAAGGAGGAATTAGAGAAACTACGGCAGAAAAATCAAGAAACTATAGAGAAATTGGTGGGTCTTTTTACTAATGTCCTACAGGTATTCGTCGAGCCACCATCAGATCCGGAAGCGATTCAGCTTTGTTATCAAGTGTTTGCACCTGTTGGGGGAGCAAAGCAACTATTAAATGAATGTGAGGAGGTCAATGCTTATAAGGGAAACAATTATCTCCCTTTAATCTGGCGATTTTACAAAAGTCACCGCAGTGCCTTTTTCCGATTACTAAACGCTCTCAAGTTTGAGTCTACCAGTCAAGAGCAAACTATCATTGAGGCTGTCAGGTTTTTACAATCAAATGCACACCGTCGTGGTGAGTTACTTCCAGATACATTAGACTTGTCTTTTGCTTCCCCACAGTGGCAGAAACTGTTAAAGGTACAACAGGGAGAAAAAAACAAAATTGTCCGTCGCCACTTAGAAGTTTGTGTATTCTCCTATTTAGAAGCAGAACTAAGGTCAGGGGACATTTGTGTCATTGGAAGCGAAAATTATGCAGACTATCGAGAGCAGTTAGCTAGTTGGTCAGAATGTCAACCATTGGTGGCTCAATATTGTGAGAATTTAGGTTTTGCTGATACAGCTTCTGGGTTTGTAACACAATTGAAAACTTGGTTAACAGAGACTGCCAATTCAGTAGATGTAGGTTATCTAGATAATGGGCAGGTTGTGATTAACCTGACGGGAGAACCAGTCTTAAAAAAACCATCTCGAATTGAATTAAGCCCTTCTGCTCAAGTTCTTTCAAAGGCAGTTGAAGAAAGATTTCCGGAAAGAAATCTTGTAGACATCCTGAGAAATGTAGACTACTGGACAAATTTTACGCGGCACTTTGGACCGATGAGTGGTTCCGACCCAAAATTAGAACGTGCTACTGAACGTTATCTTCTAACTACCTTTACTTATGGATGTAATTTGGGAGCAACTCAGGCGGCGCGTCATATGCGGGGAGTGGTGACAGCCAAAGAGTTATTATTTGTGAATCGTCGTCATGTGAGTTCTGATAAACTTCAGAAAGCATTAACCGATATTATAAACCGCTATAATATTTTGAATCTACCGAAGATTTGGGGCGACGGTACAACAGCAGCAGCAGATGGGACAAAGTATGAACTCTACGAGGAAAATCTCCTGTCTGAATATCACATTCGCTATGGTGGTTATGGGGGAATTGCTTACCACCATGTTGCTGATAGTTATGTGGCACTGTTTAGTCACTTTATTCCTTGTGGAACTTGGGGACGCATGAATCCATAAAAAACGGAGTCAGCCTTCCGTCTCGATCCTCGTAACCATTTAAAATCAATTTAAAATAAGGCTGACTCCGTTTTTTACCGATTTTTTCCACGGGAAGCCGTTTATATTATTGAAGGTTTATTGAAAAATTTTTCTTCTATCCAGCCTGATACTATTCATGCTGATACTCAAGGTCAATCAACACCTGTGTTTGCTCTGTCATATCTCTTGGGGATTAAGTTAATGCCCCGGATTCGCAACTGGAAAGAGTTGAATTTTTATCGCCCTGATAAGAACACGGTTTATCAACATATTGATTCTTTGTTCAAAGAGCCTATTAACTGGGGAATAATTACTACCCACTGGCAAGATTTATTACAAGTTGTAATTTCAATTAAACAGGGGAAAATTTCTTCAGCTTTATTGTTGAGAAAGCTGGGAAACTATAGTCGTAAGAACCGAATTTATCAAGCTTTCCAAGAATTGGGACGAGTAGTTAGGACAGTATTTTTGTTATTGTATATTTCTGATATGCAGATGCGCTCCTTAATTACTGCTGCAACTAATAAAGTAGAATCGTATAATGGCTTTTCCAAATGGTTTGGCTTTGGAGGATTTGGAATTATCGCTCATAATGATCCCATAGAACAGGAAAAGATGATCAAGTATAACGATTTGATTGCGAATGCTGTTATCTTCCACTGCGGTGGTGGATTTAACTGATATTTTGCGTGATTTGAAGCGTAATGGTTATTTAATTGCTCGTGAAGATGTAGCAGCTTTGAGTCCATACATGACTAGTCATATTAAACGATTTGGTGATTATTTGATTGATTTGGATATTGTGCCGCAGACATTAGATGAGATTGGGGCTTTTATTTTAACTTAACCGACTCCTGTATCCAATGAGAGAGCCAAAACACGCCTAATAGTTGTTGTTTGAGTTCATGAACGTGATTGCATTTGCAGTCGAATGACGATCGCACGTCCCAGATATCTCTGAAGTTTTTTAACTAACACTGTCTTTAAATCGTCAGCTTTGGATGTTATCACATGATGAAAATTAAAGCTAGTTTTTTAACATAACTTTGCATCGTGTCCCCTGAATGCACGTATCCCGGCTAGACCCCTAAAAGACCCACGCCAAGCGAGCAATGCCACTAAGTACACAGTCAAAGATGCCCTTTTAAGTGCGTTTTCGGCTTTTTTCATGCAATGTGAGTCCTTTTTGGATCATCAACGACAGATGCAAGCTCAACGAGGACGAGACAATGCTCAAAACCTTTTTGAGGTTGAACAGATACCAAGCGACAATCAAATCAGAAATATATTGGATGAGATTTCAGCCAGCTTACTGTTTTCCATGTTTAATTGGGTCTATGAGTCACTACAAGCAGGAGGATATCTAAAATCCTATGAATGCTTGGAAGGTCATCTGTTGGTGGCGCTCGATGCGAGTGAATACTTCAGTTCAGAGAAACTGCATTGCCCAAACTGTAGCCACAGGACTCATAAGAATGGTGTAATAAGCTATTTCCATCGCGCAATTTTGCCAGTGATAGTTGCCCCAGATCATGAAAATGTTCTCGCCTTAGCCCCAGAATTTATCACTCCACAAGATGGTTACGAAAAACAAGACTCTGAGCAAGCAGCAGCCAAAAGATGGCTAAAAGCTCATGCACCGCAATTTCAGGCAGTTGATGTGACGGTGTTGGGCGATGATCTTTATAGTCGTCAGCCTATGTGTGAACTGGCTTTGGAGCAAGGATTCAACTTTATTTTCACCTGTCTGCCCGAATCCCATTCCACCTTATATGATTGGTTGGACTACTTGGAAGCTAATGGCGAGGTGCAAACCCGAGAACAGCGACGGTGGAATGGTCGCTACCAGGAGATTTACCGCTACCGCTACGTCAACCAAATCCCGCTACGGGATACACAACCAGCGTTATTGGTTAACTGGTGCGAACTCACGATCACCAAAGCCTCTGATAACTCTATAATTTATCGCAACGCTTTGATTACCCAGCATCTTTTTGCAGTTAATGTGGTTTCAAAATCGCCTTGTTTGCGGTTTGAAGCGTTTCTGTTTGCAGTTCGCTACAATTAGATGTAACATTATGTATTAGCCCATTGTTATGCTGGGTACTAAGTTTGTGGTCACCAGGAGAAAAACGGTTGGCGATGGCAGCAGATGCAACAACATGCGCGCGATCGCTACTAGAGTGACAAAAGAGGGTTATTTAACACTACCCCTGTTTGAGATTTAGGCATGACGCCGAAGTGGTGCAGAACGTTGTGTATCAGCGCCTGAAATTTGGGATCGGCGGATAGCGTCCAGCCAGCGCCGACGGTTCCTACACAGAAGACGAGTCCACCCTGTGGTCTTTCCCAATAAATCACCTCGCTAACCACTGCATTGCTGATATTCTTCCATTGAGCGAAATAGTCAAAAACATCGGCTGTCTTTTTGCTTACTGCAAGGGTGACGATACCAGGCGGCTCAACAGGCAGATTGGCACCTACCGGGATATTGGTGACTGGTGGAAGGTTAGTAACGCGAACATCAAACTCATGACCGACGGCTTTGGGTAGACCGCCGTTTGAGGCGTGACCGAAGGTGTCGCCATGTTTGAGGCTAACGGGATTGGGCTGATTGAAAAGGAAGTGATCATGTTTCTCAGTGTGGTAAACCTCAAAGTTTGAAGCGTTAGTAGACCAATAGCCTACACACTCTAGGCCGAACAAGCTCCACGCGGGGTAACCGCATTCACGCATGAGGCCACCCCGTCTACTGTCATGACTGTGGTATAGCTCACCGACAGTGGCGTTGGACGAGCCGAGAACGTCTACTGGGAATTTCCGGCACTCCATGACTGTGCCATCCTTGTCAAAGCTAACGCGCCAAAACATTGTATTACCTGACAGTACAATAACACTGCCGCCGTCGCATAAAAAACGGTCCACACTATTGTACGCAGGGATCGACCAATATTCACTATGACCGTTAATGATTAAAACCTTGTAGTCTTTGAGTATAGCCGGATCGCGGTGCAGGTCGAAGTCAGTGACGACATCGTAATCGTAGCCGTTTTGGTCGAGCCAGATGTGAACGAAGCGCTCAGCACGCACTAAGTGGCTGAAGCCGACATTAGTCGAGCTGTGCAGGACGTATGGTCCTGCAACGGGCCAAGGCATATGCACGCCAAGCTGATATGTGGGCTGACCACTCTCGTGATCAAGGTAGCAGTTATACGCCGGAGCCCCGGAAACGCTGAGGTCCTTTTTCTCTGTTGCCCACCAACCTGAACGCCGTTCGGGATCCTTAACAAAGGGCATGGCGTTGTAGGCTAACCAGGTGTTGGATGAGCAGAGCATCAGTATCCGCGCCTTTGGGCGTTGCTCCGCTTTCCTGATGATGAATGTTATGTCGTACAGGTGGGACTTGTTGTTGAACTCGTAGCGGATGCGTCCGACGTAGATACCGGGCTTCGCGTCTTCAGGGATATCGCATTTATCGGTTACCTCCCAGCCGCAGTCATATAAATCGTCGGAGGCAAAGCGTAGACTGTGGCCACGCCGAGCGTCTTGGGTGGGATCATAATTGCCGTAACGTGCTACTGTATTGCTGACAAAGCTAGGTCCGCCGATCATCCATGTGGCGTGATTAATAATGCGGCCGTGACGTTGATCGCGGCTAATGTCGGCGACCTTGTCGCCGCGCTCTTCGCTCAGCAGCCAGCACCCCAATACCCCGTTAAGATTCGGCGTCTCCAACGCCTTTTTACTATAACGCTGTTCGATTTCATCTTTCGATAGTGCCCGACCATAAATCACTGGCATGGCCAAGTCACCATCAAGGAAATGACTAGTACATATGTTATCAGCGCAAGCACCCAGCCTTAGTGGCGCTGTGCCGGGACAAACAGAAACTGGCCCTTGAAATTTCCCCTGAAAACTTTGTTTACCGTCTACCCACAGTGATACTGACGGCAAGTCGGTACGTTTGCTCCATACACAGACTAAGTGATGCCATTGTCGGGGATTGAGCTGCGGTCCGTTGTACAGCCATTCGGGATGAAATGCGCCACCATCGCCAAAGTAGAATTGCACTTGCCCCTGGGAGTTGATGAACAACCCGAAGCCGCACGCATGAGGGTAGTTGTACTGCGTGATCAGACCCTGATAGGTATTGATGCGCCATGGACGAATCCAGCACTCCAACGTTAGAGCTTTAAAAGATTGAGCAGCCGATAGTGACTTCTCGATATACACATACGAGCCTGGGTAGATTGGCTGTTGCCTCTTGTGCAAGATCTGGTGACAAGACCAAGGCAGATCCTCGTCAAGCGACGGGTCGTCTACATTCGGACCTAATCTACACACGCACAGATGATACGGTACATCACTGCTGACCCGGAAGTGGATCGTTTGACCAGATGCAACGCTCTTTTCAGCGTAGGCGTGGACACCGGGCAGATATATAGGAATCGAGTTTTCGGAGTACGACATGTATTGGAACAGAAATTAGGGTTAAAGATGAGACTGTTGATTATATCGCAATACAGTTCAGTTAAGCCTAAAAGTCATGTAAACTAGGCATTGTTGCCATGAATGGAAATTGAATGTGGTGCATCTGAAAGATTTCTCTTTGGTGTCTCCTGAGATACAAAGTGGTGACCTGCTGAAAGCAATCGAGACGGCGATTCCAGCAACGGCAATCGAACAAGCGATCGCTAATACCCAAACCGAAGAGGAACGAAAGCGATGCCTTCGGCAAGCCGCTAATCGGGGCGGATCTAGCGAAGCTGTCACCAGGGGCAAGATAGCCTGAAACT
>CALMVQ010000296.1 GCA_937873135.1 uncultured Scytonema sp.
ATAAGTGTTCTTTCTTTTGACTTTTGACTTTTGACTTTTGCCTTGTTGTACTAGCCTGTTCAGTACCAAGTAGACTAAATGTATTGGCGATGAAGTTGCTAACGCCAAGGGCAAGTGCATTCTCCGACACAGTTGCAAGGCTTTAACTGCACCTGGTATTGGCTTCCCCTCTGTCGCCACAAGTTCGCCAACCCGACTGAGGATACGTTCGGCAACTGCGGACTGGTTAGCACCTGTCCAAGGGAACTGTGCGTACCAATAACTGACGACCTCCGAGGTACGCAAGCCCATTGTTTGAGAACACATGCTCTCTTTTAGCGGCACTCCTAGTACAGAGCGGCGGAAATAACCCACCCATCTGAAATAGGTAAAAAGTTTATAAAATAAGTGTTCTTTCTTTTGACTTTTGACTTTTGACTTTTGCCTTGTTGTACTAGGTTGTTGAATACCTCTACTTCTGTTCTGCACCATAGAGGCTCGCTGTCTATTAATACACCGTCCATATCAAAGATCGCAGCTACGTCCAGCATTCTTATCTTCCTCAAGCGCTCATGTCCACAACGGTACGCGTACCGGGTTGGGGAGACCAAACGGTTAGTTCAGTTGGAAGCTTCTCTAGCGGTATCAACCGACCTAGCAGTTGCTCAAAGAATTCTTCGTCGCGCTTTATGTAAGCGATCGCTGTCCCCATAGTCTGGTCTGTGGCACCTGCAAAGGATGTGATTACAGTAATTTCCCGCATAAATAGCTCGTGTGGGGATACTGGTAAGGAAATCCCTTGCTTAGGAACACCATAAATGCATACTATACCAGCCTTGCGTACCAGACGCAGCGCAGTGGCAAGACCATCTGGCGAACCCGAACACTCGACGATTAAGTGCGCCTGATCGGGTTCTGGCACCTCGACCCGTTGAATGCCCAATCTATCTACCCAAGGAAGTGACGCTTTAGTGATGTCGTACAGGTAGATTTCCCCATCGAAGTTGGGGGAATGAGTTAGCAGGTACGAAATCAGAACGCCCGAAAGTCCTCCACCGATAATCAGGGTTTTTGGTCGGGATACCGACAACAAATTGGTAGCAGCCAGAATGCGACCAGCTCCCCTCACCGCACAACTTAGAGGCTCGATCAAAACCCCCAATGCAGGATTGTCCAACTCAAAGGGATGCAAGGACTTCCTGGGTGCACGAATTTTCTGGGCATATCCCCCGTCGTGGTTGACACCGAGTTCCAGCAAATTGAGACAGTGACTGGTCAGTTGCTCTCGGCAATAGGTGCATTGACCGCAGGAAATCTCGTTATTCAGAGCAAAATGACCTTTTTCCTGAGGTAGCTGACAAACTACCTCGTGACCCAAGATGCGCTCTTCATCCAAGCCCGCCATTGTCAACTGTTGGTCTGTCTTGCATACTCCGACAAATTCCACATCGGCAATGACTTCGCCATCTTGGACATTTGCTGGTGTGCTTACTTCACGGATCTCTACCTGATTGGCTCCGTATAGAACTGCGGCTTTCACTTAACACCTCCTTGTAGTACTGATTGGGTTGAAAGCATCGGACCGAGCTTTTGCAGCACCTGATCGAGAACCCCAATGGTATGGTCCATTTCCTCGTAGCTGATGTCGAGATAGGGGGCAAACTTCAGGACGTTAAGGTCGTATCCCCCGGTTTGGAGGATCATTCGCCAAGTTTTTCCCAGCCATGCAAAGTCGTTGTCTTGCGCGATCGCCGCTGCCAGTTGTGCAGAATTGCGATACGGTACACCCCTTTCATCCGCAAAAACCATATTCAGGAGCAGTCCCAACCCATCGACGCTGTAGACAAAAGGATGACGCGCTTGCAGTTGGCGGAGCTTGGCTTGAAAGTACTCGCCCTTGGCTGGTACTGAAGTTTCATAGTCTTGTGCCATCATATACCGCCACGTTGCCAATGCTGCTGCCGTACCCAGTGGGTGATTTGCAAAGTTACTGTGGGCATGTCCTGGCGTGAAAACTTCTGGATCCACTAAGTCTGCTCTTGCCCATACCAAGCTCACCGGACTCAGTCCATTCGTGAACGATTTACTCAAGGTGATAATGTCTGGCACAAACCCAAAGTGTTCAAAAGCGAACAACTTTCCGGTACGGTACATACCCACTTGAATTTCGTCGGCTACAATAAGAATACCACGTTCGCGCAAATCCATGATGAATTTCTGATAAAAATCCTTCGGAGGGATCGTGTAGCCCCGCCCTTGGCAAGGCTCTATAACCATCGCACCGATCTCCGAACTAGTCGCGCTGGCAATGCCATAATATTCGTTTTCAAAAGCCTTGCTGATCATGCGAGCGCAGTATAAATCACAGCTGTCTCTTTCCTTTTCATAGAAACACTGAGAGCAGTTGGCAAACGGGAACATAATCGCTCGCTCTGGAAACTCGTTAAAATACTGCCGATAGCGGTGGCTGGAAGAAAGGTTCAGTGTCGCGAGGGAGCGACCGTGGTAACTGCCCATCATCACAGCTACCTTGTTCTTTCCCGTATTCTTACGAACGATCTTTAGCGCGTCCTCTACCACTAGGGAGCCGCCAACATTGAAGGATACCCGACCCTTTACGCCAGTCCTTTCGTATATGGCATCGACCACCTGTTTAGCTATCAACAACTTCTCGCGATGTAGGAAGTCACCACACGCTTGGGGGAGCGTATTGAATTGTCTTAAAACCTCCGATTGGATTTCTGGATTTCGATACCCGAAGTTACAGCTAGAATGCCACATTCCTGTATCAATGTAGGTGTTGGCATCGTTGTCGAAAACAAACCCTCCCTGACAACCAGTGACGAAGATGGGGTTCTCTTGATAGTGAACAGTATCTCCCCACGAAAGACATTCCTGATCAATTTTGCGCAGATCCTCAACACTTGCTTTTGGTAGTGTCTTTAGTTTTTCGCCATCTCTTACCGCTTTTGACTCAGCTTCTTGCCATAAGAGCGTTTCAGTACTTACTTCACTTATAAATTCTGTGTCTATCTCAACAAACTGCGGCTCCAACATACTTTCTCCTGTTTATATCCTGACTATTTCTACTAACTAGCCAACAGTTTTCATCCGAGTTACTACTGCTCGCTCAATTCCTTGTCATGCCTGGTAAAACCTTGAAAAACTCTGTTTAGTTTTCGACTTTGAATCCTTCAAAAGTCGTAGGGAAGCCATTCCCAGTCGGTGAAGCACACATAACCCCCACACTCACAGTCTCAACTGATGTCAGATGGGCCATTCTGAGCATGGTGTATTTCTCTCCCTCTAGAGAGTAGAGTACCTCCATGGCTGACCTCCGTAGAATCACACGCATCCAAATCGAAGAGAGGTTTTGTGGTATTGAGACAACCGACACGTCTGAGTAATCGTGGGTAACTACAACAATAACTTGCAGCACGCCATCAATAAGTTCAATCCCACACTTCAGCCAATTGGCTTCATCCAAACGCACCATCAATCCTGCCTGGTCGTATTGATCCTTATACTGACCACTAATTTTCACCTCAGCAATAAAATCTCCCCTGACTTGTTTGTAATAGAAGTGTCCATTATCGCTGATGAAGTCGTAGTGGGTCTTGCGCCAGAAATCTGTCTTTTGAGTTGAGGTAATCTTAATGGTGCCATTTTGGGAGTCCCAGATAAGAGGCTCATTGTGCCAGTTCATCACAGTTGTCTCCCTAAGGAGAATTTCTTGTTCATTACTTTTCATTTGTCAAACCATGAGTTTTTCCAATAAAATCATTGATATTCGTTCTTGAGTTAAGCACTGTACAAATTAACCTTGAAGAAGGCAGCTATGCTGAGGGCAGAAGGCAGAAGGCAATTTAGATAGGGATTCAGACCCTATCTAATTAAAGACCGCCAAATCGAAGATTTTGGCGGGGGTCTTAAACCCAGTTTGGGCAAGGCAAAAAGGCAATACCCTAAAACTTTTTTCTTCCCTTCTGCCCTCTGCCCTCAGCATAGCTGCCTTGCAAGGGAGGGCTGATAATGTGGATTATGGTATTTGACCGTTTTAAGCGCCTGTACCCCACTGGACAATCGCATTGACAAAAAGCCCACAATCTTATAAATTGTACAAGTAATTAATGTTTATTAATCCTATACTCTTGCCTAGTTTTCTATTAAGAATTATTTACCTTTACTAGCAGCGCTAGTAAAAGCAAATAGGTCACGCCGCCCTTGGCGGCAAGGCAGCTATGCTGAGGGCAGAAGGAAATCCCCATAACGCTCAGTTAGGGGCTGGAAATATGGACGTAGTATTTCTTGTGCTATGCATCTCGAGCGGACATGTTTTCAAAGTTGCATAAATAAATTTAGGGGCTTGAAACCCTCTGGCAGAGAGCTTTTTAAAAATTTCTTACCTTCAGCATAGCTGCCCTCTGCCCTCTGCCTTTCTTCGGTCAGTAAGGTGATTTTCTACTGTATGGTATAGCCGCCATCAACTGTCAAGGATTGTCCAGTGACAAACGAAGCCCCGTCTGAACATAGCCACACCACTGCTTCCGCAACTTCTTCCGGCTCACCAATCCGCCCCAATGGATGCTTTGCCATCATTTGCTCTTTGGCTTCAAGGCTATCGCCGAGGAAGGGGTTACTACTGAGGAAACGGTTTAGCATTGCGGTTTCGATAGAGCCAGGAGACACTGCATTGATTCGGATGCCGGATTTAGCATACTCCAAAGCTGCTGATTTCGTCATTCCTAATACACCATGCTTGCTGGCAGCATAAATAGAAGAAGCAGGCATGCCAACCAGTCCAGATATCGAGGACGTATTGACAATAGTGCCACCACCAAGCTCAAGCATCTGTAGGATTTCATATTTCATTGACAACCACAACCCTTTAAGATTAATATTAATGATGGAATCAAAATCCTCCTCAGTCTGCTCAATAAGCGTTTTTATTGGTCCCTCAATACCCGCATTGTTGAAGGCGATATCTAAACGACCATAAGTTTCCACGGTTTTGTTAACCAATGCCTCAACCTCTACCGCTTTTGAAACGTCGGTTTTAACAAACAAAGCTTTACAGTCCATATCTTTAATCAACTGTGCGGTTTCTTCGCCCTCTTGGCTCCGCCGACTGGCAACGACAACTTTAGCTCCTTGTTTGGCAAAAGCCAGTGCCGTAGCCCGACCAATCCCGGAGCTACCACCAGTTATCAAAGCTACTTTACCAGCCAGTCTTTGCATCTTGAAAAATCCTCTGAAAAACTTTTATTTCCTTTATATCCTAACTTTAAACGTTAATTTAAATCTAGGCGGATCTTGGTAAACGTAGGTTCGCTAGGTTTACGCGAATTCCTAGATCTAGAGACATCAAAAGATGTTACGCAAGCGCGAGTTAATCAAGCCCCACGCAATCAAAACCAAAGCTTTATCTCAAAATGCTCAAGGGAAGATGGTTTTACTTATCCAAAATCCACCTCTCCTTCTTCCCTTGATCCTTGTGTGCTACATGCCTGAGGATAATAGAATATAGTGAGGAGAGCCTTTGCATCGCCTTCAACTGTCAAAAGTTAATGTGGTAAATTCTCAAGGATTAGCAAAAATCTATACTCTGCAAAGGCTAATTGCATCTATTCCTAGCGTGATACTTTTTATGACTTCCCAGATTCGCTTTTTGATGTGTGCCCCCGATCACTATGATGTGGACTATGTGATTAATCCCTGGATGGAAGGAAATATTCACAAGTCATCACGCGATCGCGCTGTTGAACAGTGGGAGCGACTGCACCATATTCTTAAAGAACACGCGATTGTAGACTTGGTGACACCAGAGAAAGGTGTACCTGACATGGTGTTTACCGCCAACGCAGGCTTGTTGCTGGGGAAGACTGTTGTCCTCAGTCGCTTTTTTCATAAAGAACGTCAGGGAGAAGAACCTTATTTCAAACAATGGTTTGAGGAAAACGGTTACACAGTTAAGGAACTACCTAAAGATTTGCCGTTTGAAGGCGCAGGAGATGCACTCCTTGATCGCGAAGGACGCTGGCTGTGGGCTGGATATGGCTTCCGTTCTGAATTAGATTCTCACCCCTACCTGGCAAAATGGCTGGATATTGAGGTGCTGTCGTTGCGACTCACCGATGATCGCTTTTATCACCTAGATACTTGCTTCTGTCCCCTCAACAACGGCTACTTACTGTACTACCCACCTGCTTTTGATTCTTACTCCAATCGCTTAATCGAGATGCGGGTATCGTCAGAAAAGCGGATTGCCATTTTAGAACCCGACGCAGTCAATTTCGCTTGTAATGCGGTAAATATAGAAAGCATCGTCGTGATGAACAAGGCATCCGAAGCACTGAAAAAACGCCTTGAGAATGTAGGTTTTCGAGTCATTGAAACACCGTTAACCGAATTTTTGAAAGCAGGAGGCGCGGCTAAATGCTTGACACTGCGGGTTACCGAACCAGTACGGGAAGAACTTCATGCAAATGTCTCGGTAGAAAGTCGTATCCTTCGCTTAGAAGGACACTTGCTCGACACTGGCATGATTAACCGTGCATTGGATCTGATTGTAGACAACGGTGGTAGCTTCCAAGTGTTGAATTTCTCGTTGGGGGAACAACGACAAAGTACTTCAGCAGCAGAGGTGAAAGTCTCAGCGCCCTCTCATGAGGTGATGGAAGAGATTCTCTCGCAGTTGATTGATTTGGGTGCAGTTAACTTGCCGCAAGATGAGCGAGATGCCAAACTAGAACCTGTCATTCAACCAGGTGTCGCACCCGATGATTTCTACGTGAGTACGATTTATCCTACCGAGGTGCGGCTGAATAGTTCGTGGGTAAAGGTAGAAAATCAACGGATGGATGGGGCAATCGCCATTACTAAATCATCCAATGGTATGGTAGCAAAATGTAAACTTTTACGAGACTTAGAAGTTGGAGAGCAAGTTGTCGTAGACGTACAAGGTATCCGCACCATTCGTAAACCAGAATCACGCGAACAACGCAATACCCAGGAATTCAGCTTTATGTCAGCGGGTGTTTCCAGCGAACGGCGTGTGGAATTAGTCGTTGAGCAAGTGGCTTGGGAGTTACGTAAAATTCGGGATGCTGGAGGTAAAGTTGTTGTCACAGCAGGAGCAGTAGTCATCCATACTGGCGGTGGCGAACATCTGGCACAACTGATTAGAGAAGGATATGTGCAGGCGTTGTTGGGTGGCAATGCGATCGCCGTCCACGATATTGAACAAGCGATGATGGGGACTTCTCTCGGTGTGGATATGAAGCGGGGGATCGCCGTGCGCGGAGGACACCGCCATCATCTCAAAGTCATTAACACTATTCGTCGTTACGGTAGTATTGCCAAAGCTGTCGAGGCGGGAGTGATGAAGAGTGGCGTGATGTATGAGTGCGTCCACAATCATGTGCCTTTCTCTCTTGCCGGCTCTATTCGCGATGATGGCCCTTTGCCGGATACCGAGATGGATCTCATCAAAGCGCAAAGTGAATATGCCCAGTTAATTAAAGGTGCAGAGATGATTTTGATGCTTTCATCAATGCTGCACTCGATTGGCGTTGGGAATATGACGGCAGCTGGTGTGAAGATGGTGTGTGTGGATATCAACCCGGCTGTGGTTACGAAGTTAAGCGATCGCGGTTCTGTTGAATCAGTTGGTGTGGTGACAGATGTGGGATTATTCCTCAGTCTGTTAGTGCAGCAGTTGGATAAGTTGACGAGTCCGTATACTCTTAAAGTACGTTAGACTTCAAATGAGTGACGCGCCAAGAGGCGCGTCATTAACAAAAGGTACTCTCTATTTTCAATATATAAACACCTTTAAAACATGACAGGAATCGCTTTTAGAAAACGCTCAAAAATTCGTTGGGTAAGTGCGATCGCTGACTTCATTTTAGCAGGAATGGTGTTAGGACCGCTTGGAGCTCCAATTCTTGCAGCGTTGAGGTTACCGATGTTTCCTCTCATTGCGGATATTATTTATTTTATGGGTCATTATGTGTGTCCGCAACCAGATATGGGTGTAACGTTGGCACCACCATATATTATGGCTGTGTGCATGCGTTGCTATGGTACCGTGACAGGATTGCTGATCACTCGCCTGCTGTACGGTGTAACGAGTAGTAAAGGTTTTTACTGGTTGACTCAGTATGGCTGGGGTGGTGCGGTGTTAACTAGCTTTCTGATGATGGCTTATCCAATAGAATTAGCAGCAGAAGTTTTGAATTGGTGGAGTTTCAATAATTATCTTGTCTTTCCCTTCGGTTTAATTACGGGTTTAGCTTGGGGATCATTTACCATGCCGATCTTACATCAGAAAATCGTGAACAACAAGATTCCCGACTTCTTAAAGAAGTCGAGAATTTGAGCAGTCGCGATTTTCACAAAGAAAGCGGAGGATTGCTATGTCACTAAATAAGGAGTAATAATTATGATCCAATCTCTACAAAAAGTATTTACATTTGATGAATTTTTAGAGTTTTTAGAAACACAACCGGAAAACATTCGTTATGAGTTGCACGATGGAAATATCGTTAAAATGCCACAACCACTTGGAACACATGAACAAATAATTATGTTTTTAGCAAGGATTCTACTTTTAAAAACAGTCGAACTCAAACTTCTTTATGATATAAGCAGCAAAAACGTTCTAGTGAAGCCGGAAAATAAACAATCAGGTTACTATCCGGACATTCTGTTACTGAACCTTCCTAACTTAAAAAACGAACTGCTATGGGAAAAAGAATCGACTGTTAGTCAACCAGATTCAATTCCCTTAGTGATTGAGGTAGTCAGCACTAACTGGAGAGATGATTATCATAAAAAGTTAGCTGACTATGAAGAAATGGGTATCCAAGAATATTGGATTGTGGATTATGCCGCTTTGGGTAGCAAGGAGTTGATAGGCGATCCCAAACAGCCAACAATCACAATTTACTCTTTAAGTGATGAGGGTGAATATCGTGGTAAACAGTTTAGAAGAGACGATTATATAGAGTCGCCAACATTCTTAGATCTAAACCTGACTGTAGAGCAAATTTTTTCAGTGCGTTATTGAAGAAATCACTTATCCTGCAAAGTTTCAATCAATAAATCTACCTGCTGCTGAGATGATTGCAAAAAACTCTCGCACTCGCGCAAAGACTCAACAGCCTTTGTAAATTGGTCAAACACCTCTTGTAATTCCAACGAACCTTCCTCAATTTGAGCAATGATTGTTTCTATTTCCACAACCTTCGCCTCATAACTCCAACCATCCTTAGCACTAGCAAATTTAATCATAAAACTCTTGGCGTCTTGGCGGTTCATGTTTTTCCACAACTTTCACTTTAACCTCACCCTGACCCAACTGAACCAACAACTCTTCCCCTACTGACAACTCATCAGCAGAACGTGCGATCGCACCGTTTTCCTGTCTTACCACAGCATAACCGCGCTGCAACACAGCCTTAGGATCAAGACTTACCAACTTTTCTTGCAACAACTCCAAATGCTGCGTTGCTTGCTGCAATTGCCTTGTTGTTGCTTGCACCAGTTGCTGACGCTTCCAACTGAGAGCTTGTCTTTCTTGCTGCATTTGTCTATCTAACCGCAGACGTTGCAAGCGGTTTTGTAGTTGCTGCAACTGCAAAACCGCCGTTTCCCACTCGTGAAGCACCACCTCATGTAAAGCCGCAATTCTTTGCTGGTGTTGATCATACAGTTCTGCCAGTGAAGGTACAACTAATTCAGCCGCAGCAGTAGGAGTATGTACACAGACATCTGCAGCTAAATCTACCAAAGACTCATCCCTTTGATGACCGATCCCAGTTATTACTGGAATAGGACAATCAGCAACTGCCCGCACTACCCGTTCATCATTAAAGCAAGCCAATTCCTCAACTGCACCGCCTCCTCTCGTTAAAATAAGCACCTGGGCACGTCCGTCTTGTTCCACTCGACTTACAGCATTGACAATAGAATCAGGTGCTTGCTCACCTTGTACGGTGGCAGGAGAAAATAAGACGTGTAAACCAGGATACCTTTGCTTGAGTGTCTTTTGAATATCACCCCAAGCAGCAGCCGTAGGTGAAGTGACAACGGCAATAGTTTGGGGATGGGGAGGAAGAGATCGCTTTCTTTGCGGAGAGAATAACCCTTCCGCCTCCAAGCGGTTTCGCAGTTGTTGGTAGCGTAGCGCCTGCAAACCAACACCCGCAGCTAAACTTTGCCAAACAGAAAGCTGATACTCACCGCGATCGCGGTAAACCCGAATACTACCTAAAATTATTAACTGCTCGCCGATAGTTGGCTTTTGCGCGAGTTTTGCCAATTGACTATTCCACGCCACACATTTAATTCCTGCTGTCCCATCTGGATCTTGCAGTGTAAAAAATAACCCACTACGATGCTGGTGAGCGCTAGAAACTTCTCCCGTCACCCAAACCTGCC
This sequence comes from uncultured Scytonema sp., assembly GCA_937873135.1. GTDB lineage: Bacteria > Cyanobacteriota > Cyanobacteriia > Cyanobacteriales > Nostocaceae > Rhizonema. The sequence continues at coordinate 10,423 of CALMVQ010000296.1, forward strand.
GCAGTTGCTTATCTTCCTCTAAAAGCAAGCGGATATAGTCAGTCAAACCAGTTACCGAAAGCGCTGCATCAATGAGAGAGTCAGGGAAGTTAAAAGTCATTTACACTTATTAAAAACTAAAGCCTACCATTGGTATGCTGAGAGCCTCCAGCTTATATCGCTTTAGTTCCGTTATTGTGTCTGACTTAAAGTCGGCAGGGGAACGGAACCAAAGTTTATGAAAACAATTGTGTGTGATCCGTTTAATTTATATCACCCATTTCAAAATTATCCAGTCTAATCTCTCTCAAAATATCTGATACTTTCCAACCACTAGAATACGGGGTAACAAACCTCGCTGAATTTGGTTGTGTAAAATCTATTGGTTCTGGTTCTGGTTCTGGTTCTGGTTCTGACTCTAGTTGTTGTAATTCTTCTCCCCAGCTAATTTCTTCAGCTTGGGTTATATCTACTTGCGATTCATCTTCAGAAGGCTTAAGTTGAACTTTTGGGATCGGTGTTGAGATTTTGATAATGCTTTCTTTCACAGGTAGTGTTTCTCCTAATTTTTTTGCCTAGTTGATCAGCGTCAGAACATATTCAGACACAGAATTTCCATCATACGCTTTTTTGGCTGATTGCGTATTGCTAAATTGCCCTTAGCTTGTGTCACACAGGGTAGAAAATCTAGATTTTGTTGAAAATTGTTTATGTCCTGGTCACTAATATGAAAATTACACGGGTACTTGCCGGAGAATGATTAATCAGAGAATTTAATCATGCTATTCCGGAAACTTACCCTCTTGCACCTCAATAACATAATTCTGCACGGCTTTTGTAATACTCTCTCGTAAGTTTGTATAAATTTTAGCAAATGGTGGCTGCTTTTCTGAAAGACCCAGAACATCAGAAGTCACCAAAATTTGACCATCACAATGGGGTCCCGCACCAATACCAATTGTAGGAATACTAGTTTTTTGAGTAATATTTAATGCTAAGGCAGCAGGAAGATGCTCTAGTACAATCGAAAATGCACCTGCTTGTTCTAGAGCGATCGCTTGTTGTAAGATTCTCTCCATTGCTTCCTCAGTTTTTCCCTGTTGACGTAAACCCATTTGATGTATTGATTGCGGTGTCAAACCCACATGGCCCATAACCGGAATACCAGCTTGCACTAAACGAGCAACGGTATCTATCATTGTTGGATAAGCGCCCTCTAACTTGACTGCTTGAGCGCCTGTTTCTTTCAAGACTCTTCCTGCAGAGTACATAGCTTGCTCAAGACTTTGTTGATACGTCATAAATGGTAAATCTACGACCATCAATGCTCGTTTAACACCACGACGCACGGCTTTAGCGTGAAACAGCATTTCCTCTAAGGTAATGGGCAGTGTTGTTTCATACCCTAAGACTACTGCCATCGTGTCACCTACCAAAATTAAGTCCACCCCAGCTGCATCTAATATCTGGGCGATCGCATAATCCCAAGCAGTCAGGGCGACAATTGAACGTTTCTGCTGTTTCCATTGAATGAGTTGCTGGGTAGTGACTGGCATTTGGTGATTTTGGATTGAGAATGATTAATTACCTGTGCGAGTGAACGCAAGATGAGGTTTTGCTCTTTCCATTTTAGGCATTAACCAAGCCAAACCTTCTGTGGTACCAATCCACAATTTATTGCCTATATCTGGTGCAAGAGAAAGAACACGGCTGGAAGGAAGACCAGGAACTTGGTCTAACAAAGCACCAGTATCTGGATTTAAGCGGAATAACCCATTATCAGTGCCAACCCAAACACTACCATCTTTAGCAAAGCTGACAGCTGTAACATTACGTCCGCGAAGGCGAGTGACAGATCTCAATACTGAACCAGTTTTCGGATTAATGACAAGTAAATTATTCGGCATTCCCGCCCAAATTAATCCTTGTGGACTAATCGCTATGGATTGGACAGTTGTGCCTGGTAAATCTTTAATGCGCTTGAGAATGAAAGCATTGGCAGTGTTCACTTGTACAATTCCATCAAGAGTACCAACCCAAAGTTGACCTTCAGCATCTAAAGTCAAAGCGTTGGCGCTGACACCAGGAAGATCTTTTAATGTCGTGATAATCAAACCCTCATCGGGGCTGATCAAAGCTAAGCCGTTATCTGTGCCAGTCCACAAATAACCTCGCTTATCAATTAATAAAGACAAAACTCGTTTAGAAGGTAAAAATAAGTTCTGTGCTGTAATTTCGTTACTACGGGGATCTACCCGCTTTAATCCGTCATAAGTTCCTACCCACAAACGCCCGACTTTGTCTTGGGCTAAAGCACCAATAGCAACATTTGGTAAACTCACGCGCCCTAAGATTTTACCTGTATTTGGGTCTATCCGCGATAACCCTTGCATTGAACCTATCCAGAGATTACCTGTATAATCCCCCTGCAAAGCACTAACACGATAGTCGATCTCGTGCAAACGCTCTAGCAGTCGCTGCACATTGGGCAAAGGGTTTCGGTGCGGTGGCGGTGCTGAAGGTGGATAAGCAGGAGTTAACTCCTCTGATGAATCGACTTCATTCTTCTTTTGTTGCGGAACACCACTATCAGTTGTTTGGTTCGTCGCCGTCAGAGCAGCAACGCGCAGCGATTTGTCGTTAGACATCGCTACAGTCACCATACTTGATAAAGTAAGCAGACTAGAAGCAACTAATAAACTAATACGCTTGTGAAACAACACCACAGTCACTTTTCCCTCAGAGACAATTCCCCGTTGCGATCGCTTTGATTAGCTTTGGGTTAATTTCAGTGTTCCCCTTCTTTATCTTTTTATTTAAGTACGTCAGCATAAATATTTACATGCTGGGAAAGGTCATCTTCCAATGAGCGCAAATGGCACTCTGAGAAAAGGTTTGAGTCTTAGTTATATTTCTTTACAGATGTCTATTTATTTGTGCAACTTCATTTTGCCAGCGATACAGGAGAAAATGAACTCCCGTCTCCTGTCTCCCGCTCAAACTGGCTTACTATTATCGCTTACATTTTGTAAAGTCTTCTTAATAAAATGTTAAAAACACGTAAAGATAAAAAAATTAAATAAAAGAGTTCAGAAGATCGAAAGGATAACTTATCAATTTCTTGATATATTGTGAAATAAGCTACAAATTACGTGGTGTGCAATTTTTGTCTTTCGCTCATCGTTCCACTGAGTTTCCGTCCAGACAACTTCCATCTGGTGTGTATTGACCTCGAAGGCGGGGAAAATACCGTAGATTTTGGGATTAAGTAAGTACTGTCCTAGCGAAGCGGAAAGTTTGACGGATTAAGGGAGATTAAGTGGGATGTGAGAAAAAAATAAAAAAGAATTTTTGTTTTTGGAAAGAGGAAAAAATGACATTGGTTGAGGATAGGTCCCCAAAATTATTTGAGGCACAAATCGTCGCACAATAGTCTGCTAAAAAATTAATAACCTCTGTTCGGAAACAACTCAATTAAAGATAAAATTTTTATTTTTCTCGGTACTTCTACCTGATTGTAGGGAGAGTATCAAAGAAAGGTGAGAAGCACCGAACGTAATTTGCTGGTAATTTAAAGAGTGACTTCTGGGAAGGAAAAGTATGTCTTACGCTCAAACGAAGACTCAGACAAAATCAGGGTATAAAGCTGGTGTACAAGATTACAGACTTACTTATTACACGCCTGATTACACACCGAAAGATACGGATATTTTAGCAGCATTCCGTGTTACACCTCAGCCGGGAGTTCCTCCTGAAGAGGCTGGTGCTGCTGTGGCTGCTGAGTCTTCCACTGGTACCTGGACAACTGTATGGACTGACTTGCTCACCGATCTAGACCGCTACAAAGGTCGTTGCTATGATATTGAGCCAGTTGCCAATGAGGACAACCAGTATATCTGTTACATTGCCTATCCTCTAGATTTGTTCGAGGAAGGTTCTGTGACCAATATGTTTACCTCTATTGTAGGTAACGTATTTGGTTTCAAAGCTCTAAAAGCCTTGCGTCTAGAAGACTTACGGATTCCTGTCGCTTACTTGAAGACTTTCCAAGGTCCTCCTCATGGTATCCAAGTTGAGCGCGACAAACTGAACAAGTATGGTCGCCCACTACTAGGTTGTACAATTAAGCCCAAATTGGGTCTGTCTGCTAAGAACTACGGACGCGCAGTATACGAGTGCTTACGTGGTGGTTTGGACTTCACCAAAGATGACGAAAATATCAACTCCGCACCATTCCAACGGTGGCGCGATCGCTTCTTATTCGTCGCTGAAGCTATCCACAAAGCTCAAGCAGAAACTGGTGAAATCAAAGGTCACTACCTGAACGTCACCGCTCCCACCTGTGAAGAAATGCTGAAGCGGGCTGAGTATGCTAAAGAACTCAAAATGCCCATCATCATGCACGACTACCTCACAGCAGGCTTCACCGCCAATACCACATTGGCTCGCTGGTGTCGCGACAACGGTTTGTTGCTGCACATTCACCGCGCTATGCACGCCGTGATCGACCGTCAAAAGAACCACGGTATTCACTTCCGCGTATTGGCTAAGGCTCTGCGGATGTCTGGTGGTGACCACGTCCACACTGGAACTGTGGTTGGTAAGCTGGAAGGTGAGCGCGGTATCACAATGGGTTTTGTTGACCTACTGCGTGAGAACTATGTTGAGCAAGACAAGTCTCGCGGTATCTACTTTACCCAAGACTGGGCTTCTATGCCTGGTGTAATGGCTGTTGCTTCTGGTGGTATTCACGTATGGCACATGCCCGCACTGCTAGAAATCTTTGGTGATGACTCCGTACTACAATTTGGTGGTGGTACTTTGGGTCACCCTTGGGGTAATGCTCCTGGCGCTACCGCTAACCGCGTCGCCTTAGAAGCTTGTGTTCAAGCTCGTAACGAAGGTCGCAGCTTAGCTCATGAAGGAAACGACGTGATCCGCGAAGCCGCTAGATGGTCTCCAGAATTAGCTGCCGCTTGCGAACTGTGGAAAGAAATCAAGTTTGACTTTAAGCCTGTTGATACCGTCTGATATTTAGTTAGAAGTGAAGATTGAGGAGTTAGGAGTTAAATTCAATAAATAACTCCTCACTCAAACCTCATCACTCCTAACTCTTAAAGGCTGGGTCAAGCATGAATATTAAGCAAATTGCGAAAGACACAGCCAAGATGCTGCAAAACTACCTGACATATCAGGCAGTGAAGACGGTATTGGCTCAACTTAGTGAAACCAATCCTCCCTTAGCACTTTGGCTACAGTATTTTTCTGCTGACAAACTTCAGGATGGAGAACCATACATTGAGGAATTGTTTCGAGAGAAGCCAGATTTGGCGTTGCGAATCATGATTGTCAGAGAACACTTAGCAGAAGAAGTTGCTGAGTACTTACCGGAAATGGTTCGCACTGGGATTATGCAAGCCAATATGGAACACCGTCGTCAGCATCTAGAACGAAGCACGCAACTACAGACATTTGACCCTCTATCTACATCCCAAGAGCAAGCTACCTCAGATCCTAATTCAGAGGATGTTTCGTAGATAGTGGTTCGTAGTCACTCGTTCTTAAATAAGTGGTTAGTCGTTCAAGGTGAGTAAGTCGTAGAAAAGTAATATATTTACACTTACAAACCAAGAGCGAAGGGCTATCAACCAAAAATAAACAACCAACAATTACTGTTTAGTTATGCAAACCCTACCAAAACAGATTCGTTACGAAACTCTTTCCTATCTGCCTCCCCTCACCGATGCTCAAATTGCTAAGCAGATTCAGTACATCTTGACTCAAGGTTATATTCCTGCTATTGAGTTCAATGAAGAATCTAAACCAACGGATTGCTACTGGACATTGTGGAAGTTACCTCTATTTGGTGCTAAATCCACTCAAGACGTATTAAACGAAGTTCAATCTTGCCGTTCTCAGTATGGCAACTGTTTTATCCGTGTAGTGGGTTTTGATAACATCAAGCAGTGCCAAATTCTCAGCTTTATCGTTCACAAGCCTAATACTAGTAGATACTAAAATCAGCAAGTATTAGAAATAAGACCCCCGACTTCGTAAAAGTTGTCGGGGGTCTTAATCTTGCTTTGTTGTTGACAACACTAATACCCAGGTATGGAAATATATTTCTTGAACAAAAAAATGTAACATGAGCGAAGTAGAAGTGACTTTACGCACATCACTAAGTAAGTGGGCGGGAATAAATCACTCTTGGTTTTTTGCTGCGAAGAGCGCTAAAGCGCAACTACGAGCCAATTTCAGGGATTTTACATTTCGTTACATACTTGTTAATTTTTCCACCTACCTACTTACGCGCTTAGGATTGCGAAGTTAAAGGAAACAAATATCATGTCATCCCTCGCACAAAACTTAGCAGATAATTGGGCATTTACAGATCTGTGGGTAGATCCTACGGCATCGCCTCCTTACGTTCTGATTTTACTGCGTGACGCTCAAGGAAGGAGTTGCATTTACGATCCTACTGAGAATGACCAAGTGGTGTTTTCCAGTGATTCTTATGATGAGGCAAAACTTTGGTTACTCGAAGATGAGTATGAGCGAGTCGAAGAACGACTCACAGACAAGATGGTAGCTTAAGTAAGCTTACTCATTCGCAAGTAAAGAGGCAAGGTGAGAGGTGACTTGACTGTAGCGACGAGTAATCAGCAGAGAAGAACGACACTGAATGGCGAGTTCGTCTGTATATCGTCCTAATGTGTGACGTTCAATACCCCAAGCGCGGCTGGTACCAGCAATTGTGAGATTAACAGTTTCTGAGGCTGCGACTACGGCTTGTATCGGATCGGCAGCTTCGATCACATTAATGTCAATGCGATCGCTTATTTTTGCAGGCAATTGTTCCATCATGTTTTGCAACTCGTAACTTAACTCATTTTTGACTTGGTCCTCTGTAACTACCTGTAAAATGAGCAAACGACAGGAATCGCGATTTACCAAAAGCCGCAAAGCAAGTATTAATGCCAAATCATCATGGACGTTGGCAGAATAGGGAACTAACAAGCTTTCTAATCGCTCTTCACCTCTGTCTACAAATACTGCCACATCTAGTGGTACAGATGTAAGAATTTGACCGACTCGTCCACCCAAGCGATTCTTACTGAAAGCTGGACGGTGCCACCCTACAAGAATTAAATCAGCTTGCTCTAGTGACGCAATCTGGGAAGTTTCCCGTGCAACATTATTTGAGATCCGAACAATGGGATGTACGTAAGAGCGTATGAAGGGTGGTTCAAGACGTTCAACCAATTCTTGAAGTTGTTGACGACGCCGTGCGATTAAGCGTTCGGCTTCTACAGGGGTACTTTCAAAAGCATAATCTTCTTCAAGTTCGATCAGACTGAGAGGATGAACAATGGCAGGGTGTTGGTGATTGATTGCGATCGCTGCCGCTAACTGCACCAAACCTTTTTGAGTACTGGGATTCGCGACTGGTACTAAAATTCGGTAGGGACGACTGTGGAGGTTGCTTTTTCCCGTCTTCTGTGTGTCTACTGCTGTTTCTTCTTCAAGAGTCACTAAATCTAAGTCCATCGGCTGTTTCGGATATGTCCACTCCAGCAACGGGGAAGTGATAAATGTTGTGACTAACGCCATAATGACCAACATGGTAAACAGTAAGGGTGTAATCACCCCCAAACTTAGACCAATGTTCAGTACGATCAACTCAGTCAAACCACGGGTATTCATTAACCAGCCTAGTGCTGAAGCTTCCCGATGCTCAAGCCGACTGTAGCGTGCGGCTACATATGTGCCAACGTATTTACCGATAATTGCCACCATCAGTATACCTAAGCAAATTACCCATAACTCCGGACGGTTGAGCAAACCAATTTGCGTCCGCAAACCACTGTAAGCAAAAAAAACTGGCAGCAGAAATATTAATACAAAATCTTCAGTTTTTACTGCCAATTCCCGAACTAATCGTGCATTCTTGGGCATCACCGATCCCAATAAAAACGCTCCAAATATCAAGTGAATGCCAATGAGTTCGGTAATCAAAGCAGAAGCAACCACCCCCATGTAAATTGAAGCCAACACAAATTGGTTGAGACGCTCGACACGGCGGTAGTAAATCGCCAGCCGCTGCAAAAACCAACGTCCCACTGTCATCATGAAGCCGATGTAGAGCAAGCTTTCGATAATCGTGGGGATCGCCGCCGCAATACTACTTGTTCTTGCCACGGCAATTCCTAGTGCTAACAAACACCAAGCTATTAAATCATTAATAGCAGCAGAGGTCAACGCCAAAGTTCCCAAGCGAGTTGACTGTAAGTTTTTCTCTGTAATTATCCTGGCAAGAACTGGAAATGCTGTAATTGAAATTGCAGATGCTAAAAATAGTGAAAAAGCAGTAAATGATACACTATTACTAGAAAGTAATGGATATAGTAAGAGCGCAGTCAGGGTTGCCAGAGCAAATGGTGCCAATATTGACATGACAGCAATCATAATTGCCACATTTAGCTGCCCTTTGAGATATTTTGGATCTAACTCCAGCCCAATCAGAAACATGAAAAATATCAGCCCCACTTGAGATAGCACATTGAGGAAAGGAACTGTTTCTGCTGGAAATAAGGCAGTCGCTAGATCCGGGGCAATCAAACCAAACAAAGAGGGTCCAAGGATAATGCCAGAGACAATCTCTCCAATAACTAGCGGTTGCTTAATCCACCGGAAAGCTAACCCCATTAACCGTGATAATCCAATAACAATGAGCACCTCAAGCAGAACGAGAACAACTGTGTGCATACTCTCCTCACAACCAACTATTCCAGCGTCTTTAAGATGATTCTTTATATCACTAAATCAGGTCAACCTTTTGATGAATTCACCACACAAGTCCTAAGTACTTGATGCTTCGTCTGAAGTATCTTATCGAAGGAGACAGTCTTCTTGACTTCTTCCAAAAGGGGTTTCAAACCCTCCGTTAAAATCAACCCTTCTTCCTGATGCAAATTTTTGTATTTAAGTAAGAGATTTTGCATGACTCGTTCTTTGTAAGAAAAGAGTCATTAATGGCGATGCCATGAGTGTAGTAATAATCGCCATAATCACCATCATGGTGAATAAAGTTGGGGTAATTATGCCTTGTTCTAAACCAATATTGAGGATAATCAATTCTAGTAAACCGCGTGCATTCATGAGAGCGCCGATAGTTGCCGACTCCGGCCAATTTTCTCCTGCCAATCTGGCAGCTAGCATACAACCGATACCTTTTCCGAGAATGGCGATCACGACAATTAAAACTGTGATTATCCACAAAGCGGGTGTATTTACTAGTCCAATTTGAGTATTGAGTCCGGAGAAAACAAAGAAGTTCGGCAGCAAAAATGCAGTCGTCAAAAATTCAGAATGTTGGCGGATACCTAAAGCGAATTCATCCCGTGGCATTGCTGTCCCTAAAACAAATGCACCAAAAATTGCATAGATACCTACTGTATCAGTCAACCATGCACAAAACATCAAAACTATCAAGACTAAAGCTAGAATTTGGACGCTTACATCACCATCGCGTTTTGTCATTCGAGAGAAGATTTTAAATACAGGTCGCCCGATGAATAACGTAAACAATACGTAACTAATACCACCACCTATGGCAAAGGCGGCGATACTTATATTGGCTTTAATACTTGCAAGTACAATAGCCAGTAAACACCATGCAGTTATATCATCTATCGAACCTGCTGCTAGTGCCAAAGTTCCAAAGCTAGTTTTAGAGAGACCACGCTCGTACAGCATCGGCGCTAACATGGGGAAGGCAGTGATTGACATGGAAGCACCGAGATATAAAGCAGCTGCCCAAGGAGTTACTCCTGGTTTAAATAAATCGCTCTTATCGTACAAAAATATTGCTGAAGAAGCACCTAAACTAAATGGCGCAAGTATTCCTGCAATAGAAACTAAACTTGCGCCATTCAGGCGTTGCTTAATCAAATCGGTATCTAATTCTAGACCGACCAAGAACATATAAATTATCAGCCCAATTTGACTGATAGCGAAAAGAATTGACATTGATGGATTGGGAATTTTTGCTCCCGTCGCCAGTAAGATGGGAACCTTTGGAAACAGCCATTGCTGGAAATCTGGTGCAATCAACCCAAACAGCGATGGTCCTAATATTACACCAGCCATCATTTCGCAGACAACGTCGGTTTGCCCAAGATAGCGTCGTCCCACAATAGTGACGATGCGACAAGTCACTAGAATGACCGTTAGTTGCAGCAATAGCCTTAGAAATAGATCGAAGTTTGACATATTATTCCTTTTTGTAGTGTGATGTTATTCATCTACAAGCTAATTTCTGGTAGATCTATAAACGAGTAAACAATATACTTCGACGATTTAAAGTTACTTAGATTTGCCTAAGAGATTAAATCAAGCTTTTTTGAGAGAAATATCTAAATATTCAGATAAATTTCTCCTTTTTAGATATTTTTAAGTACTAAGATAATTTTTATAACTTGTAGCAAGTGACACTAACAGTCCATAACAAATTTTTGCAATGTCTGCGGGAAATATCAGTAATTTATTTATAGGTGTACCAATAGCTTTATGTACAGAAGATTAAAGCGATTTTTTTCATCCTAGCACTTTATTTAATTCTTGTGATACAATGTCGGGTAAAAATGTATATTTCTTATTTATAGTCCAATACAGTTTAGTTAAGGAAAATTGTAGGTTGGGTTTTACTTCGTTTAACCCAACCTACCATAAAAAATTTTGGGTGAGGTTCCTCAAACCAACCGGGAGCATCTGAAGGGTTTTTGGCGCTAACAGAACCGTATTGATTTATAGTCTAAAAATCACTGAGTCTTTAATAATTAAGACTTACGCAAACTCTACGAATACAGGAGTGTTCTTGGCTCAGAAGCGGTTCGTTAAATTAAGTATCTATAGCAATTTTTGTGTAAGTTATAAGAACATAATGCTACATTTTATTTTAGGAGAAAGTATTTTATGACACAACAAATTAGTGAAGTACAAATAAATCAACAGAACTATGTTGTGTACAGTCAAACCAACCAAAGAGAACACAATGAGGATAGTTTTCAAATCTTTGCTCTTACACCAGTATTAGGACAAAAGCCAGTTACATTCATGGCAGTTGCTGATGGCATAGGTGGTTATGCTTATGGAGAAGACATTAGCCAATAGACTCTACGCAAGCTAAGTTTATCCTTATTTGAACAACTAACGATTGAGTCATCACTCAATCGCTCTATTAATGAAGTTACACCAATTACATCAGATTACCTAGCACAAGTTCTGCGAAAAGCCGTAGAACAGGCAAATGCCTATGTGCGTAAGATGGTGGAAGCTAATAAATGGGGCAAAGGCGGTTCCACAGTTGTAGTTACAGCCATTCTGGAGACAATTGCTGTGACTGTAAATTTAGGAGATAGTCCTTGATTCCATTACCAAGCAAGCACTAAGAAACTAACTAAAGTTACGCAAGAACACACAGTAGCAGATGTGCTCCTGCGGGCACGCATGATTACACCCGAAATGGCTCGTTACCATGAAGGGCGCAGTCGTCTGGAATTTTATGTAGGTAGGACTTACTTTTGAGCAGGAAATACCAAATATGGGGTATTGATTTCAGGCATTAAACCCTGATTTTTCGACACTTTTTAGGCGATGCCTGCGGCGGGCTACGCCTACGCTATTGATCCTCGGATAATTGATAAAAGCCTGAAACGACGTCTGATCGTTAAAGCACAAAATAAGAAATTTGTACAGTGCGTAAGTCCTAGTAGGGTGTCCGCAATTACCCTCAAATCCGCCCATGTATCAAAAGCATCTAGCAGCAGGAGATTTGCTGCTTTTATGCAGTGATGGTATTAGTAGTTCTTTACTTCTAGAGGAGATTCAATCAATTTTGGCTGATGATCGCCATCTCAAGAGCATGGCAGAAAATTTGATTCAGGCAGCGCAAACAGCAGGCGAAACCGATAACCAAACGTTGATTTTATGGAAAGTGCTGAATAATTAGTGGTTCAACTAACAACTAACTGTTAACGCCTGATTCAAGAAGAACACCGCGTCCTCACTTTTAACGGTGAACTTTTCACCAACGATCCTGCGGCTTTTCGTAACGAAGTTGCTAAACTGCAAGCAGTTGGAAGCTTGTTGATGTTTTGTAGCATTGCATAGAAATGTCAAGTTTATATGAAACTATTAGTAAGGAGCCAGAGGAATGGCACTTCAAGTAAGTCAAAGGCATGACTCCTGTCAACATACAGTTATAATAAGTTATTAATCGAACATAAAAATTTACGTATTTTAATGCAGTCTAATAGTGAATCAGAGCGGGAAACTAACGAAATTAAGGAGCCGAAAGATTCAGATAGTGAGATATGTTATATTCTCTATAGCAATCCTAAATCAGAGCGTGAAATTCTCTCTCTTTCCTTCCTTGGCGTTCTTGGCGTCTTGGCGGTTCATTCCAAAAATAATGTTCACGACTCATTTAGGATCGCTATATGAGCAATGTGTTTCCCGAAGGACAGAGCCGATTTCCTGTGATGACTGCTTGCGGATTTGCCTAGCAAATCGGGGGGAGTCGCCATTTGATAAGTGTCCGATTCCTCCCAAACGCCGCAGACGCAAGTATCAAGCATGAGAAGTAAGAGGTAGTGGAAAAAATGGCCAGCGATCGCATCAGTCAAGATTTTGCGAGTCCCGATCTCAATAGAGATTTTGAGCAAGTTGTGATTCCCGATATCTATCGGCATCTTCAAGCTGAAAATTATCAATCAGCTGTAGAAATTATCAATAATTTCTACAAAACTAAAGTTGACAGAAATGAAAATAAATTCCTGAAGCAAAAATGTGATTCTTGGAAGGCTTTGATATTTGAAAAGCAAGGAAGAGATAAAGAAGCGCTGTCACTATATAAATCCTTAGCTCAGCTAATGGGCTCAAATCATACTCTATTCACCTATTTCCAAGTAGACGTGGCTCGGGTTTTGCACAAGCTAGGGAATAATAAAGAAGCTAGAATTGAAATTGAAAAAGCTCTGGAAGAGTCTATAGGTAGTTCAATTAGTGACTTGTTAACAGCGCTAAATTTGTACATCTCTATTTTAGAAGAGTGTCATGAAACACTGGCTCATCAGTATCAACCTCTGGTGAAGAAATTAGCGACTGAACTGGGCATATTGCGAGAAAATGACTGGTTAGAATCCGGTAATCTCAGTCAGTCAGTCAAGGAATGTGTGGTGAAAAATCAAGAGGCTAACAAAAGATATAGTCGGATGCTGATTGAGCTAGACGAAATCGAAGATCCAAGCCTTGCAGAAGTTTTACTCAGAAAGTATATTTCACACGAGAGCGTAGGTTACTATCGCAATTTAGCCATGCAAGAATTAGATGAATTAGTAGATTAGTTGAAATTGAAATTATCAATCGCGATAATCTTTGAGAGGATGAATTAGAAACCTTCAAGAAAGCGGCAAAAGAGATGCTGAAATTATCCGATGAGCAAATTGCAGAACTTATCAACAAAGGATATCTGACAGAGGTTAAGCAGGATGAACAAGAAATATCGCAGTGAAGCATTTGCCGCAATTCATGAAACAATGGAAGCCTTGCATGAGGTAGGGGCGATCGGCAAGCAAACCATGCGCGAGTTTGATGAGGCGTGTCTTTCTCCTATTGAGACGTTCACACCAGAGCAAATTAGGGAAATTCGGGAACGCGAGCAGGTATCACAACCAGTTTTTGCGCGTTACCTCAATATTTCAAAAAACCTTGTTTCAGATTGGGAGCGAGGGAAAAAAAACCTGGTGGCCCCGCGTTGAAGCTGCTGATGATCGTTCAGAAAAAAGGGCTTCATGCAATTTCGTGAGACGTTAGCCTTGCGTCAACCCTTTGCAGTTCAGTGAAGAATGAATACTGAATCTTCACTCATAAGTCAGGAAAATAAATCAAGGTTTTAAGCATTTTAGTTAAAATAGAGGTACAAATGAACATCTCCTTAAAACCCGAACATGAGCAATTTATCCAAGCTCAAATTGCTACAGGTAAATATACAAAACCGGAAGAAGTAATTGATATAGCATTTCGGCTCTTAGAAAAGTTAAACACCGAGTATGCCGAGTGGATAAAAGAAACCCGTGAAAAAGTAGATGTCGCCATTGCAGAACTTGAACGAGGGGAAGGTTTGGATGGTGAGACTGTAGTAACGGAAATACTCGAAAGGTTTCAAAGGGCGCGTCAGGAAAAGGAATGAGTCTATATATAATTGCACCATCTGCGAGTAGAGATTTAAATCAAATTGCAGATTACTTTCTTTCGCGCAATCTAGAAGCAGGAGAAAAGTTATTTAAAGAGTTTAATAAAAAGTGTGAGAACTTAGCAAATTTTCCGAAGATTGGGCGCAGTTATGATCATATCAGACTCTCATTGCGTGGTTTGCCACTGAATGGATATATAATTATCTACCAAGTTATTGATGATGGTGTTGAAATTTTACGAGTAGTTAGCGGTCGTCAGGATTTAAAATCGTTATTTGCTGAATCAGATAATGAATAATATACTAATGAACCGCCAAGACGCTAAGAACGCCAAGAAAAGAAAGAGAGAGAATTTCACGCTCTGATTTAGGATTGGAGTGCATTTACCTTCCCTAATGCGAGATGTTCTACCCCACGGCACAATGTTATGGAGCGGTACTTATTTACCGCAGTTTCATTATTCAACGGGAAGTACGACTCGATACTGTAGAAAAATATCCTTTGCCAAGTTAGCAACAAGAACAATAATCTTGCTACCTTGCCGTAAAGGTGCTGAATTATAGCGAGTGATCGCATTCCAATTCATCGCATAGAGTGGGGGATAAATTGATATTTTTGACAAAAGCTCAAGGTTATTCTTCGCACGGCAGTTGCTTCAAGCCGGGTAACCAAGAGCGCCAGTCGCCGTCTCTAGCGGGCGTGAGCCCCCTGCAGCGCTGGCTCACCAACGCACTGCCTTGCCTTTGCGTGAGGCAAAATTCCAGAACTCACGGTACTGGTGATTATTTTGTTACGAAACACCTCGCAGCTTACGAGTATTTTCAACCAAACTTTGAGCAAATTGGTCGAACCGTTGAGAAAGTTTTTCATCTAGTAGTTTCCCTTCGGGACTGAAGGCTTTCCATACTTGTCCAATAGCAATTTGCTCTGGAATAACCCAACCATGTACCCACCGCATAATCAGTCGGAGTTCATTCAGAGCGTTACTGTTAGGCTGTCCTCCCAACACGCTAATTACTCCCGTCACTTTATCAGACAACTGCGTAAAACTCATTAAATCAAGGGAATTTTTGAGAACACCACTCACACCGCCGTGATACTCTGGGGTTGCCAAAATTAACCCGTCTGCGCCACTGACTGCATCGCGTAACCGCTGGACATCTGGATAATCGGGATATTCCTCTCCTCCATCGCAAAAAGGTAACTGCAATTGCCGCAAATCAAGGATTTCGACTTCGCTACCCAAGGCTTCTACCCTTTGTGCTGCTATGTTTAAAGCCATTTGAGTATAGGACTCAGCTCTCAAACTGCCACCAATGCCAACAATTTTCACCATAATTAACTCACAAATTACTTAAGTGTTCTTTTGCACACAATATTTTGATACACGTTATACAAAATCGAGAAATGCGGAATCATTACGACTTTGTTTATATTTTAACTGTTTGTGACGTAACATGTCAAATTACAGTACATCAGAAATTTTTATGCTAGAAGTGAGTGATCGCACCATCAGTTCGCTAAGCGTGAAACCGAGCCCGCGCTCATTTCCTAGACGAGTGAAAAAAGCCTGAGTTGCAAGCTTTATATCAATGAGTGAATGGTAGGTTTATTTCCACGCCCCGTGTACCAGTTGCAGTAATGACGGTGGCGATCGCACAAATTGCATCAAAACTCGTGGGAAAATACAGCACTCCCTTTGACGATTGAACCTTTATCTCACTCACCCAGTCTTATAAGTAAAAGCAAGAAAAAGGATGGGGGGGACTCCTTAGGTGTTAGTTGTGCCAACCAAGGTTTCAAACGATAGTCAATTTGATGGTGAATCGGAAGATGAATCAGATAGTTACCTGGTGCAACGATGTCTCCGGGGTGAATCAGAATGCTTTCGGCGGCTTTACCGTCGCCATCAGCAAAGGGTGAGATCAATCCTCTATCAACTGTGCGATCCATCTTCTCTGGATGATTTGGTTCAGGAAGTGTTTCTCAGGGCTTGGAAAGGTTTACCCAAGTTTCGGGGAACGGCACAATTCTCCTCCTGGCTTTACCGGATAGCCTGGAATGTGGCTTCTGATCAAAGACAAAGAACAGTTCAAGGGCGGACTCAATTGCAGACTCTTAAAGAAAAGACTCCTATCCAACAAGATGCGCCCGATTTGATGGATCTGCACTATCAAGACTTGGTACAACGGGGACTGGCAAGCTTGAGTTTTGAACATCGCACAATTCTAGTTTTGCATGATTTGGAGGAAGTGCCTCAAAAAGAGGTTGCCCAAATCCTGGAGATTCCCGTAGGAACAGTCAAGTCACGCCTATTCCATGCTCGTGCTGGTATGCGTCAATTTCTTCAGCAACAGGGAGTACAGCCATGACTCAGTTTTCAAATGATGACAAAGACCTTGTTAATTTTCTGCGTCAACATCGCCCGGAAGTTCCCCCAGCTGCTACAGATTTAGAACAGCAGATTCTACAAAATGTCGAGACATTGCATCTGCGTCAATGGCGCGTTCGCGCTCGCGATAGTCGTCAGACATTGCTACCCACGCCTCGTCGTCCAATGTGGCTGATTCCATCGGCTGTTGCTGCTTCCTTAGTCGCTGCTGTTGTTGGTTATCAAGCCTTGTTACCTGCTCCACCAAATGCGGCTGAACTTGCCAAATTGGAAAGATTTATGGAAAGTAATTGGCAAGGAGCAATCAGTACTTCCCCGGATGGAGACACATTAGCAATTACAGAACCCGTTACTGATTAATCTGATAATTATAGGAGATAAATTATGTTGCTGCGTCGCGTCTCTACTATAGTGGCTGCGATCGTTACCTTTGGTGGCCCGAGTATCTTTGCTCAAATCATTTCACCACCCGCAGTTGTTGCTCAAACCCCAACAACTTCACCTCGTCAGAATCCCAGCAAACCTACTGGATGGCTGCAAGAATTGAACTTAACACCTCAGCAGATACAACAAATTAACGCAATTCGCAAGCAAGCTAAAGACCAGATTCCCCAAAAAAGACAGGCAGTGCGTCAAGCGCAACAGGAATTGTATCAATTGATGTCTGGAACTGCTTCTACTGAACAGGTGCGTGACAAATATAACCAACTCAAAATGCTCAGGCAAGAACTTTCTGATGCGGAGTTTGATAATACTGTTGCCATTCGAGACGTTTTAAATACACAACAGCGGCAGAAGTTCGCCTCTCATATGTACAAGCGGTAGTAATCTGAGGTAAGGAGTGGAATTTGTTTGGAGTGGGAGAAGAAATAGAGATTGTTGTTCCATTCCTTGCGTCTCTATGTCTCCCAAGAAAGCAAAAACTGCACAAATTAAATATTTACTTTTCTTATGAGCATCAAACTTAAATACTTGGTGTTGTTACTATTTATGTTACTGGGAGGAGTGTTCCCCAGCAATGCGGCTCCTGCACCCGTTGATCCCAAAGTATTGCATATTATTAATCGTCTCAGTTTTGGACCTACTCCTGGAGAAGTCAAAAGAGTAGAGTCTATAAGTGTAGACCGCTACATTCAAGAACAACTCTCACCAGACTCCATTTCCGAACCACCAAATCTAACCACCCAACTATCACAGCTTCCGACTTTATACCTAAATCCAGTTACACTATATCGAGAATCGCAGCCCTTCCGTCAGGGTAAGCAAAAACCTACTCCAGAAGAAAAGAAAGCTGCCCGTGCTAGGGGTCGCTTAATCGAACAACAAGCAGTTCAAGCGCGGTTATTACGAGCAACGCAAAGTCATCGGCAACTCCAAGAAGTGATGGTAGACTTTTGGTACAACCACTTCAATGTAGATGCAAACAAGGGACCAGACCGTTTCTGGGTGGGAGCTTACGAACAAGAGGCAATTCGTCCCCACGTCTTCGGTCGCTTTCGTGATTTGCTCTTAGCAACGGCTCAACATCCTGCCATGCTATATTATCTAGATAATTGGCAGAATACTGCTCCTGGTAGCCCCGGCGCTCGTGGCAAATACCAAGGCTTGAATGAAAATTATGCCCGCGAGTTGATGGAACTACACACGCTGGGCGTGGATGGTGGTTATACTCAGCAAGATGTGATTACTTTGGCACGGATCTTGACTGGTTGGGGATATCGTCCGCCTAACCAACCGACCGGAGAGGATGGTTCGCCTTTTTACTTCGATCCAAAACGGCATGATTTTAGCGACAAGGTTTTTCTAGGACACTCAATTAAAGGCAGTGGTGCCAATGAAGTCGAACAAGCCCTAGATATCCTAGCTCGCAGTCCTGCTACCGCCCATCACATTAGCTACCAGCTGGCACAGTATTTTGTCAGCGATCGCCCTCCCGAAGCTCTCGTCAACATTCTGCAAAAGCGCTTTCTCGCCACAGACGGTAATATTCGTGAGGTTTTGAACACTCTCTTCCACAGTAAAGAGTTCTGGGATTCCACGAGCTACAATGCTAAATTTAAAACACCAGTTCAATACGTAGTCTCCACGGTGAGAGCAACGGGCATGGAAGTGAACAATACAAAACCACTTCTGAATATGCTACAGCAATTGGGAATGCCAATGTACGGTTGCTTGACTCCAGATGGTTACAAAAATACCGAAGATGCATGGTTAAATCCTGATGCCATGACTCGTCGCCTCAGCTTTGCTACTTCCCTCGTCAGTGGGCGTGTACCCCTTTGGCAACAAGAGAATGCGACGGCACAAAAACCTTCACCTCCTCCTCTTGTAGATGCTTCACAACTTGCAGGTACACTGGGCAACTCTTTTTCCACCAACACCCAAAGTGCGATCGCATCCAGCCCTCATCAACTCCAAGCCGCATTAATGTTGGGCAGTCCAGAATTTATGCATCGCTAAAACAGTAATGAGTTATGAGTGGTGAGTTGTGAGTGTTATACCAATATATTTAAACTCCTAACTTCTGTATAGCCGCGCTGTTTGAAGCGTCTCTACATCTCCTAACTCCTGTAAGGGCGGGTTTGGGAAGATATCGGGAGGAGTGAAGATGTTTTGTGGATTAAACCCGCCCCTACTCATTCCTAATTTTTTTATGATGAACAGACGTGATTTTCTCATCGATGCTGGTATCTTTGCAATCAGTGCCTTAACAGCAATTGGCACACACGCTTATGTAGCTAGAGGTGCTACCGATAACGGTGGCGATCAAAAGCGCTTGATTGTCATTTTTCTTCGTGGTGCAGTGGATGGATTAAACATAGTTGTTCCCTATTCAGAGACAGCTTACTACCAGGCACGACCGAAAATTGCCATTCCCCAACCTGGGAAGGAAGGAGGAGTCCTTGATTTAGATAATCGTTTTGGTTTGCATCCAGCATTAGCACCCTTAATCCCCCTCTGGAAGCAGGGAACTCTTGCCTTTGTTCATGCGGCTGGTTCTCCCGATTCAACTCGCTCTCACTTTGATGCTCAGTATTACATGGAAAGTGGTACCCCTGGTGTTAGAAGTACTACAGATGGTTGGATGAATCGTCTAGTCGGCATTTTATCCGGACATACACCTATTCAAGCAGTGACTGTGGGAGAAACGACGCCACGTATTTTGTCAGGAAGGATACCTGTTGCAAACTTAGCGAACGGTAGAAATGCTGACAAGCCCTTGCCATTGGATCGTCCACAAGTGGCAGAGGCATTTGATAAACTTTATAGCGGTAATGATGGGCTGAGTCAAACTTATCATGAGGGACGACTAGCGCGTCAAGCGTTGAAAGGCGATCTTGATGCCGAAATGAAAATGGCAAATAATGGTGCGCCTCTACCTTATGGCTTTGCGAGAGATGCCCAACGACTGGCACAAGTGATGGTGAAAGACTCCAGAATTCAGTTGGGGTTTATGGATTTGGGTGGTTGGGATACCCATGTTAATCAGGGTGGCAGTACGGGGCAGTTAGCCCGTAATTTAGAACAATTGGGGAAAGGTTTGGCAAGTCTCGTACAGGGATTAGGCTCAGTTTACCCGAACACAACGATTGTCGTGATGTCGGAGTTTGGTCGCACCGTGCAGGAAAATGGTAATGGTGGCACCGACCAGGGACACGGTAATGTAATGTGGGTATTAGGCGGTAAAGTTCATGGCGGTAAAGTTTACGGAGAATGGCCAGGTTTATCAGCTAATCAGCTTTATGAGGGGAGAGATTTGGCAATTACAACTGATTTTCGGGATGCGATCGCCACTGTGTTGGAACGTCATCTAAATCTGGAAGAAGCAAAACTCAATCAAATTTTTCCCAGTTATACGCCCAAGCAGAAAATGGCGTTTATTTAACTGAACAATAAGAATAAGATTCCCGACTTCGTAAGAGTTGTCGGGAATCTTAGCATACGCGATTTTCACAAATCAATTAGGATTGCTATATCAGGATCCAAGATTTGAATACACCTGTCAACAAACTTTGACTGCTGCTGGAGAGTGACTTGATGGATAATTCTCGCCTCGTTAAAATAAGCAAATACCTAAGCAAACATCTACGCCATCAACCCGATCTCATTGGTATTAAACTCGCTCCTGGTGGTTGGGTTGCTGTCGATGAACTGTTAGCAGCTTGTGCAAAAAATCAGTTTCCTATTAGCCGCGAGGAACTGAATGAAGTCGTTGCGACAAGCGACAAACAACGTTTTTCTTTCGACTCGACTAGCACTTTAATTCGTGCGAACCAAGGGCACAGTATAGAAGTCGATTTGCAGTTAGAACCTGTTGTGCCTCCAGATGTCCTTTACCACGGTACGGGACACAAAGCTGTTGATTCAATTTTACAAACCGGACTTAACAAAATGTTGCGGCATCATGTTCATCTATCAGCCGATATTGTCACAGCAAAAACTGTCGGTGCAAGACATGGAAAACCTGTGGTGTTTGCGGTAGATGCAGCAGCGATGCAGAGTGCGAGTTATACTTTCTATTGTTCGGAAAATGGTGTTTGGCTGGTAGATTGTGTGCCACCACAGTATCTGCAATTGGCAGTCGATGGATCACGGATTGATCATGAAGCGGCCTAGTTTTTCCCCTTGGGCGTCAGCACTTTGAGCGTTGCAAAAACACCGTAAACATCCAACTCGGTACGTCTTTCTAGATTGAAAGCGCGAGTCATAGGTGGTTCCCACGTAGGAGGAATACACTGGAAAATTGCTCGGATGTCATCAGGGAGTAATATAATTAAATCGGGATACTCAATCATCAATCGGCGACGTTCTAGCGCTTCCATCTTGAGAAATTCATTAACGGCAGTGTCTTTGACAATTCCGGACTTGCCGGTAACATCTCTCCATTCCTCTAACCGAGAGCGAAAAAATACGAACTCCTTCGCTAGTTCGGGCATGGTGTCGGTAAATCCAAACAGAAAGTGGCACAGTTCAATGAGTTGCTCTTTGGATAGGTGTTTAGTGGCTGCAAACGCTTTCTTTGCGGTAGTCATGCGGTTATCGTAGTTTTTGCGCGAGCTTCCGTATGCCGTTGCACGGTTTTACTATTTATAAAAGAGGAAATTACTTGATTTATCCAAGTAAATTTACTGAATTTTATCAGCGTTTTTATGAAATAGATAAAATTTCACAGTGAGATTTCTGTTGGATAGCAAAATAACCAAGTGCTAAGTTGATAGCTTGACAAGAATTATTGGTGTTCAAAAATTACCATGATTATACAATCGTCAAACTTCAAGATTAGCTACGAACATGAGCAAATTCAACACGTTTACTGTTCCTGATGCTAGACGAATGCCAGTCATAATCCTTGCGGATATTAGCGGGAGTATGAGTGTCGATGGCAAGATAGGGACATTAAACAGGGCGATCACGGAAATGATCGCCTCTTTTGCACAAGAAGAAGATGTCCGTGCCTCCATCCATGTTGCGGTGATTACTTTTGGAAAAGATGGAGCCAAAATCCACCAACCCTTACTAACTGCATCCCAAATTCAGTGGACTGATATGGAAGCTGTTGGTTCTACCCCAATGGCGGCGGCATTTGAACTAGCTACCAGTCTCATAGAAGACAAAAACCAGATTGCCAGTCGAGACTACAATCCAACCATTGTCCTAATTTCCGACGGTCAGCCTACAAATGAAAAAGGTTATTCCACGGATGATTGGCAACAACCGCTACAGCAATTACTGACCTCAACGCGGGCATCCAAAGCATTGCGCCTATCGATGGGAATTGGTGCCGATGCAGACCTGGAGACACTTAAGGAATTTTTACAAAGAAAGGCAGAAGTACGAAGGCAGAAGGCAGAAGGTTTGAAATACTAATAAAAACTTTAGTTGTGGGTCTAAAGCCCACTTTAAAAGAAAATGTATTTCGAGACGCACAGCGCGAGAAATACGACGTCCTTATTTCAATCCCACGTTTTTAAGCGTGGGTTTCCTTCTGCCTTCTGCCCTCTGCCTTCTGCCTTCTGAAGGGGCCAGCATCCTGAAATTCCTGTGTTTCGCGCTGATGAAGCCTCTCAAATCCGGCAGTTCTTCCGGTGGGTAACAATGACAGTCACTAGCCGCTCTAAAAGTGCTAACCCTCATAGTATGCCCATTGTCAACTACGACAACCTTGAAGACTTGGAGTTTTGATGGTGAAGACACTGCAGAATCAGGTGCAATGGTTTGGAGCCTCCGTTAAAGGACCTCTTCATAAAAGCGAAAATCGTCCAAACGAGGATGCTTGGGAGGGTATTTGCAGTAGTTTTGGCACAGCCATTGTAGTGAGCGATGGGATGGGTTCTAAGCCCAATGCTCGCACGGGAGCGCGTATGGCTTGTCGAGCAGTATGGTCGGCTCTACGTCACTGGGGAAAAGTGAACGGTTCGTCACCATTAATACTACTTCGCTTGGTACATCTACTTTGGGGACTCCAGGTGCTGCCTGCTAGTGAAGAGGATAGTGCTGCTACCTGTCTGTTTGCTGTGGTCGTTCCTTCTGGTGAATTACTTGTAGCAAAGCTTGGAGATGGTATTGCCGCAATTCGGGAAACTGATGGCAAAGTAATTGTATTGGGTGATGAGCGCTCAGGATTTAGCAACCAAACTACAGCGCTAGGAGTAGCACGGTCAACTAAAGAATGGTCTGTAATTACTAGACCCAGTTTTACCCCTGGTAGTGCTGTGCTGCTTGCTACTGATGGAATAGCAGACGACTTGGTAAGTGAGCGCTTGTCCGATTTTATCAACTTGCTTACTGAAGAGTTTGGCTGTATGCAACCAGCTGTGCGGTGGCGATCGCTCTGCCAAGAACTGCGAAATTGGTCCACACCCAAGCATCTTGATGATAAAACTTTGGCTATTCTTTGGCACAAAAAAGATGATTTTGAGGATGCAAGCTGATGACGGTAGAAGGCAAACGAGTAGTTGATGAACTTGGTCATGTGTATGAATTGGAAAAAAAATTAGGTAGCGGAGGACAAGGAACTGTCTTTGCTGTCAAAGGCGGCAAATTGGCAGTAAAAATTCTGAGTGATCGCTCTCGTCGGGACTACCTAAGACTACAACTAAGACAAGTGCGGATGCTATTTGATCTAGGGGGACTTCCGATAGCCACTCCCAAAGAAATGTTAAAGCCGCCGCGCCTTGGCTATGTGATGGAACTACTTACTGGCATGGTTCCCTTAAGTAATCTCATCAATGTCCCTAAGAATATAAATTGCTTAGTCGAATGGTATTTAGAAGGTGGAGGACTTCGCCGTCGCCTACTGCTGCTAGCACATTGCTCGGAAACTTTATCTCAGTTACACGGAAAAGGGCTTGTTTATACTGACCCTTCACCTGATAACATTTTTGTTTCTGCTGATGTTGATGCCCATGAAATTTGGTTGATTGATGCTGACAATCTTCACTATGAAAGCTCTGCATCTTCAATAAATTGTTATACTCCAGGATGGGGCGCACCTGAATTAGTTATGGAAAAGTCTGGAGCAAATACCCTCACTGATGCTCATGCTTTTGCAGTTATAGCATTTAAAACGTTATGTCTTGTTCACCCATTGATGGGGGATATGGTGAATGATGGGGAACCGGAACTGGAGACGCAAGCTGAGATAGGAAATTTACCTTGGATTGATGACCCTGAAGATACTATAAACTCAACAAATCAAGGTTTTCCGCGAAATATTGTCCTTTCTCCTGGTTTGAGTAAATTGTGTCAGCGTAGTTTCAAAGCAGGTCTTAAAGAACCAAAACAAAGACCGGGTATTGCACAATGGACTGAAAAATTGTATTCAGCAGCAGATGTCACTATACATTGTCCAGAATGCAATAGCACCTACTATGCAAATCAGAGATTCTGCCCTTGGTGTAAGCATCCTCGACCTACTTTTGTTCTCATCAAAATACAACGTTGGGAACCACTAGCAGGGCGTTTTAAAGAACAGGAAGCGTTACAGGTAGTTGCTTTAACGTCTTCTGAACCCTTAATTTTGACAAGTCGCATTGTTAGTGGCAGAACAGGTATAGATAGCCACAATCCTAATATTGAGCTTATTTTGGAAGGAGAAAATATTAAAGTACGCAGTCTTAATGGTCAATGTTTCTGGTTGACATCTGAGGGACGTCCAAGAGTAGAGACAGAAATACGGGATAGATGGCTTCGCTTTCCTGCTCAACCAGGACAATATGGCTCCTGGCTGTTGCATTTTGGCAATCTTGATTACTCGCATCGTCTGGCTACTTTCAATCTGGTGCGAGGAGCAAATGTATGAGAGTAAGTGATATTCAAAGCGGAAGAGTTTACACCGTAGAGGTTGAGCGAGGCTCGCGCACTCCTTTTGAAGGTCGAAATGTATTAGCTGTTAAGAACGAAGTTTTTTTATATAAATTAGAAATTACTGGTGAAATTCTCCTGCGTCACGCTACAGAAGATGCTTGGGATATTCGGGGAACTGACACAAAAAATAAAAATATTTTGGAAGAAGTTATAGAGCGGAATCTACCGCGTCTATGTTGGGTGGTTTCAGTACGTCCCAAAAAATTTCCAGAAATCTTGATTGTGCAGGTGCATGAATTTCCTCAAAGATATCAATTTCCTGATGATATTCAGATAGGTATCGATGAAAAAATTATTGAAGATATCCATGAAAAACATCTTCGCAATAACGCACCTGTTGAAAAAATAATTGAATGGCTAACTGGAGAATTTTTGCTGCCTACAGTGACTGAGGGTGATGCTAGACGGGTTCTTCTTCAGGCAGGTACAAGTTACCAAAACGGAATAGAAAATACATTTCGTTTGTGTGGTAAAGAAAGGGCTATTAATGTCCGTCGTAACCGAGATGACAAGCTGATTGTTGACAAAATAGAGAAGGCACGCCAACCTAAGGATTACGATGAACAACGTCCCGTTGTGCTAATTGAAGCACAATTATCTTTCTGCGATATTTCACTAGCAGTTACTTTACCAAAATCTGCCCGCACAGAACTTGATTTTATAGTTGAAAAGTCTCACAGTTATCTAGCACTATGGAAAGAGTACAACCGCCTTGAACAAGAAAGTATTCTCCAGAAAGCTCAACAATTTGGATGGGTGCGATACGATTATCAAGAAATGCTGCATAATGGCGCTCGCCGATTTCGTTTGCTGCGGGAGGACAATCTAGAAGAAAGGCTGAAAAGGCTTGTCGATTCAAAAGAGGTTTCACTGGAAGCAAGCCAGCAGCAACCAGATTTTAGCCCGAGAGAAGGCAGTAAAACTGTTACTAAATCATTTTTTGGACAGATAGAATATCTAAATTTATACAGTTTCACAATTGATATTCGTCCCTCAAATCCAGATGAAGATTTTTCTCCTCCTCCAAAAGGTTTTTTGTTCATTTGCCTATCTGGAGATAGAATCCGTTTGGCACGTCGTCAAAAGGCTGAAGAACGCATCAGAAATGCCATTTGTCCAATGCCACAGCTAGGGTTAATTTTAGAAAATCAGCGTGTCCCCACACGCCGTACTAATCCGCAAAAACCTTTATCAAAAGACAGCAAAAAAGTTTTTAATGGTTGTCCCACTCTCCGTCAAGAAGAAGCTTTGAAAGTAGCTCTCAATACACCGGATATCGCTCTGATTCAAGGACCGCCAGGAACGGGAAAAACTAAGGTAATTACTGCGTTACAGGTTAGATTAGCAGAAATTAGTGAGAATTCTGGTACGAGTTTATCCCATCGGTTGTTGTTGACAAGCTACCAGCACGATGCAGTGGAAAACGCAGCAGAGAGAACTGTTGTTTTCGGACTTCCCGCAGTGCGGATAGGCGGGAAAGCTTCATCTAATGAAGCACCAGATAACCTAGATCGGTGGCGGCGATCACGCATAGATGCTCTAGAAGCGAAACTTGCCGCTTTGCCAGAGTTACCTGAGAATGCCAGCTTGCGGCAAGTGCAGAATCTTGTAGCCAGTTATATCCTCACTCCTGGGAACAGACAACAGACAGTAGCACTGATAAATCAGATATTTGAACTCACCAAAGGCAAGATAAAGGGTGAGTTGAGCAATCGCTTGTGGGAATATAGCAACCGACTCTCCAGGGGACAAAACCTTCAAAACATCGAGAGGGATGAAGAACGAGAGTTAGCACTAAAAGCAGTAAACTCGATTAGAACTGACCCTGTAGCTTTCTGTGATGATGGTCCGATGACGGCGATGAAAGCACTTCGCCGTCTGGAGTCCTTGCAGGTACTAAAGACTTCTGAGCGCCAACTGTTGCAAAATGCTGCTGAGTGGATGGATGAAGAAGCGCCACCGTTTTTACCGGAATTGGCATTACTGCGCGATCGCCAAGATCTCATCGGTTACTACAACGCTTTTGAAGGTAGATTCTACGAATCAGATTTTCTCAAAGCTATCTACGAAGCTCAGTGTGCTGCTAACCGAGAACGGATTTATATCATTATTCTTGATGAAATGAACCTTTCTCGACCTGAGCAATACTTTGCTGATTTCCTTTCCAAGCTAGAACAAGATTCTCCCACAATCGGTTTAACAACTGATTTAGATAAACCATCTCCTAAATTATTTCAAAATGGGAACATACTCCCTATTCCCCCTAATGTCTGGTTTGTAGGTACTGCTAACCAAGATGAAACAACTTTGGAATTGGCTGATAAAACCTATGACCGCTCCCATATCATGGAAGTACAACGCAACCGTGAAAGTTTTGATATCCCAGTACGACCAGACGCAAGGTATCCTATCTCTTATCAAGCCTTGATGAAGTCTTTCAAAAATGCACAGAGACAGTATGTAGATAAGGCTTATGAGGCTTATCAATTTTTGAATCAAACCTTAGCCGACTTTCTAGAACGCCGATTTAAAGTAGATTGGGGAAATCGATTAGAACGGCAGATCAAAGATTTTGTGCCTGTGGTGATTGCTGCTGGGGGTTCATTGGGTGAAGCTACTGATCATATTCTGGCGACTAAAATTTTGCGGAAGATACGCGATCGCCACGACACCCCTACCAGCGATTTAAGACAGCTTAAGGACGATCTACTGCAATACTGGTTAATGCTTGATGAACAAACCGAACCCGAACAATCACTCTTCATTATTGACACACAAATCCGGCGATTGGAACCAGGAGAAGATTAACTATGCAGTTTTTTAATCGCCTTACAGGAAGTATTACAGATGAACTTCCCGACCAAGTTATTCTGGGTCAATGGCAAGTTCTTACAGATTCACAAAGGGTGCTTATTAATACCGTAGAATTGAATCTCAATTCCAGAGAATATATTTTTCCAGACTCCGGACATCGTTTGTCATTGCGTTCTTTTGATCGTACATTACGCTGCGAAAAACAGTTTCCTCTCTGGCAACTTCCTTCAAATATACTATCTGAAAGTTTGCGTTTTTTTGAGCGCGAGCTACAAAAGTTAGTATCTAACTCAGCCACTTGGATAGACTGGGTTAAAATACCGCCTCTAGTACCAGAAATAGAGCAGAAGATTAATATCCAGCCGCTAGAGGTAATAACAAAGCAAAACTTGGGACACATTGAGGAAGTTTGCCATCGTCCCCGAACTTACCTCAAACTGGAAACTGAAAGATTGCCAGTATCTCGCGCTCAACGCATCTCCCCCCATGCAGCTTCCATTCTGGCTGCACATACAGAAGATTGGCAACGACGTACTTTTCGCTCCGTTGTGCCTAAGCGAGTTCTTTGCATGGTAAGAGAAGAGTTATGGGATATTTACGAGAATAAAGTTACCGTCCGGCTGATTGACAACTTATTAGAATATATACGCCAGCACCTTCAGCAGGTGCAAACTCTCAAACGACAACTTGAGGAAACCGAATACTTATCTGGAACAACCGGCGATATTCACTGGCGAAACCAGCAACGTATTTATACATTGTGGGGAAATCATTTTGATGCGGCAACAGCAGTCACAACAGCAGAAGTAACCTTGCGAGAGTTGCAGCAATTACAGTATAAATTGCGGAGTTTGATAGACACAGATTTATATAAAGCTATTGGGCTACGTGCTGCGGTGGGAACGACTCTCAAAAGGACAAACATTTTAGTCAATGACCAGCACTATCGTTATGTAGATTTATTGTGGAGAGAATGGAGTCGTTGTCAGAGTGGACAGGCTAAAAACTCTCGCCAAGTATTCGAGGATAATCAAGAGCTTTTTCGCGGGTTTGAATCCTTTTGTCTGCTATTAATAGGACTGGCTTTGACAGGAAGCGGTAATGATGATGACAAAGGATTGGGTTTTCAGGCGATCGCCAATCTAATTCCTACACGCGGCAGTCACCCCATCCAATTTCACGGGGCATTAGGTGAAGTATGCCTAACCTGGCAAGAGGATGGTTCGTTTTTACTCCAGTCAGATGTAACTAAAAACTTGCGATTTATCCCCATCATAGCACCTCTCACTGCTACTCATGATTCAGAGATAATTGCATCCATCCTCGAAACATTTTCTGATAGCCTGATACCCGACACTGAAAATCAAACTGTTATTCTCTATCCAGGGACAGAAGAGGAGAGACAGAAACTACCACTCTTCCTTCAAAGAAAGATAAATACGTTAGGAAATGACCACCTTCCTGAAGACTTAGCTATGGCAATTCTACCAGTAAGTCCAGTTGATATTATTAGTGTTGAGAGGGTTGCTCGTGCAATTCAATGGTGGCTAAATGGTCAGCGTTATCAATCTTACCCACCGATCCAAATAAATATGACCTTACAAGTATGCCCAGTTTGCCATTCTACAGGTAGTTTGATGCCACTAGATAATCAAAGTTTTCGCTGCGAATGCAGTGAATGTGGTAGCTCTTGGGGAACTCGAACTTGTGGTAGCTGTGGTAGGAAGTATCCCTTCATTCAGTTAGCAGGAATAGAGAGTCATATGCGTCAACCTAGTTGGATTGATCGCACTCTAGGTAGAGATGTACTTGCTATTCCTTGCTGGAAGGAAAACAACAACGCTACTTTTATCTGTTCATTTTGTGGAACATGTAGTCAAGCACAACAAGTTTCCTCCGAAGCATGTATTCGATGTGGAGAATCCCATTCCTTGTCAATCGGAAGTCATCTTTGAATATTCAATTGTTTGCTACTTGAGTGCATCTGGATCTACACCCAAGGCAAGTAATTGTTCCCGCAACCGATTATTCTCCTGTTCTAATGTTTCCGCATGTTGACGTTCGGCTTCGGCGCGTTGCAAAAACGCCGTAAACATCGAATTTACAATATTGCTGTACCTCCGCTAAAATATAGAAGTATAAACGGAAATAACTGCTTGCCGTTTTGCTATGCCCGCTAAAGATTTGTATCATGATACCGTTGTCCAAGCCCTGATTACAGATGGCTGGGAAATTACTGATGACCCCTTTGTTTTATCTTATGGGGGTCGAGAACTTTATGTCGATCTGGGGGCAGAAAAGAGGGCGATCGCCGCGCAAAAGGGCAATCAGAAAATAGCCATTGAGATTAAGAGCTTTTTAAAGCCCTCTCCAGTTCGCGATTTAGAAGAAGCGGTAGGGCAATACGGTGTTTATCAAAGTATTCTGACAGAAATCTCACCAGAACGAATACTTTACTTAGCCGTTCCCAAACGCTCCTATGAAACTATTTTTACCGAAAAACTCGGACAGCTAATCATAAAAAGCCTACAAATTAAACTCTTGGTATTTGATGAGGAACAACAGAGGATTGTGCAATGGATACCTTAGAACGCTATCGCCAGATAGTCTGCCAGTTAATTGATGAGTATGCTTCGTACAAACCTTCTCATGGTGAGATTGAGACCGAAGCAATTATCGACCCCCAAAGAGATCATTATGAAGTAATGCACGTAGGCTGGGATGGGCAACGTCGGGTACATGGTTCAGTAGTCCATATTGATATCATCGAAGGGAAAATCTGGATTCAACATGATGGTACTAATCGTCCAGTAGCTGAGGAGTTGTTGGAAGCAGGAGTTCCTAGAGAGGATATTATCTTGGGCTTTCATCCAGTTCAAGTTCGTCAGTATACCGATTTTGGCGTGGCATAAATGAAAGAGTTTCCCTAGAGTAATTTATTGATTAGATACTAATGCTTGCTAGCAAGGAAAGTGTTGGGAGTTTACTGTTTAAGCATAGTAGCTAAAATACCTAGAATTTTATCTACTGGTGGGAGCAAGTAAACTTTTGGGTCTATTGTTATTAGGATTTTTAATATTTTTACCTTCTACCTTTCTTTGTAAACACACAATTGTTTGCTAGTTGAGTGCATCTGAATTTACACCTAAGGCAAGTAATTGTTCGCGCAACCGCGCATTTTCTTGTTCTGCGGCTTCAGCACGTTGACTTTCAGCTTCAGCACGTTGACTTTCGGCTTCGGCACGTTGACTTTCAGCTTCGGCACGTAGGCTTTCGGCTTCGGCACGTAGGCTTTCGGCTTCGGCACGTTCATTTCCTGTAGGTAATAAATTCCCAAGTGAATCCCACCATCGCAGCCAAGGTATCTCTTCAAGTGTGATAAAATAGCCTCTCCAAATACCTAATTCTACGCCCATTGGCTCAATTGGATAATGTCCTCTACTATTGGGACTCATTTTTTCATATCGTCCACCAACTAATTGGTAAACTTCTACTGACGCTTTTTTAACTTCATATATTCCGTAGTAAGGTGCATGAATGACATTTTCATAGATCCAAAACTTGCCTTCGTAGGGGGTCCGCTCACGTTCTTCTTCCCCATCACCACTAACAAATTCCAACACAATCAGCGGTGCGAGCAGCTCTTTCCATAGAACATAAGAATGTCGGAGTTCTCCGTTGAGGGTAGGTGGTACATTTGGCACATAAAACCAGTCGGGTGCTTCAGCTCCGCGTTCTGTTGGTTCTGTCAATCGCCAGTAAATACCGCAGTCTTGTCCAATGCAGTATTGCCCATCTGGATGAATTTCTTGTAACCGTGGCACAATAGAGTCTGTGAGTAAAATACTTTGAGGATGTTCTTGAAAATTTTTCACAAATGTGCCATCGGAGTCGGGAAGCTGGGTGTGATCTGGCAGGGATAAGCTTTTGGCTTCAATAACCATCGTATTACCTCAGACGATTTTGGATTTTGAATTCAAACGGTTTATTCAGCAAGCTTTTTCATCTTATGACCTTCAATAGTATATTTATACTACAGTAAGCGCAACTCTATGCTCGCATCTTTGCGCCGCAGTTATCCGAGTCGCTCCATTAAACACTTAGCAATACGTCGTGCTGCACCTGGTTTACCCATTTATATCATGTTCGGTAAATGAGTTATAAATAACAGATAGGTTCGTAGTTGCGCTAAAGCGCAACTACGACTTTTAAGAGCGCTAAAGCGCAACTACAAACATTATTACAAGTGATCAACTGAACATGATATGAGCCTCACTCGCTCGTTGCAAAGGATAAGTCCTGTGAAATCTGCTATATCAGTTCTACAGATAACACATCCGTTACATCTGCTACATCATTCGTTGCCCAATTGCTTCATAAAACACTCGGCAATCCGTCTAGCTGCACCTGGTTTACCCATTCGCCGCATACCATTTTCGGCGATCGCATGCAGTTTATCTGGATGGGCTAGGAGCGATCGCACCACCTCTGCCACTTCCTCAGGGCGATTTACTAGAATTACAGATGCTCCTAGATGACGGCTTTGGGCTTCAGCAAAGGAGGGGGTGAATTGAGGACCATTTCCGGGTATGGTAATTGCTGGTTTTCCCAAACCGACAAACTCCTCTGTTGCTGTTCCTGCCATAGCTAGAGCCAAATCTCCGGAATGCAAGCAATCGTTGTAAGCATTTTGTGTTAAGATGAAGTACGCATTATTTTGCCTAAATGTCAAGGCACTGGAATCGGCAATCTGAATGGGAGAGTCAGAACAGAGAAGCCAGCCTTGAGATTGGAGAATTTGACGCATACTTCCATAATGTAAGCTGGGTGCGATCGCCGCCAAAAATACCACTTCCCTAGAATAAGAGTATGCCAGAAAATTACGCTCTTGGAAAAGAGCTATTAATGCAGATACGGCAATCATCATCAGTTGCCAGTTAGCGTAAGCTTCAGGGGGACGGGAACCGGGCAGGAGAGTCACGACCAACGGTCGAGCCAATTCTTGCTGTTCTGCATTAGCATGATAAAATCGTGGGGCTGTTGTAGGTTCCAGACCGTCCATCATCGGATTTCCCAAATCATAAGCTGGAATAGACCACTTGTTTAAGATCTTTGTTGTCAGCGAGTCTCTGGGAAAAACTGCTTTGCAACGGCGACGACTCATCAACCAACGTTCCCACGGGTGGTAAACCGAACCAGAAAAGTTGTCCAAAAAAGCAGCCTTTGTTTTCCGTTTTAACAAGCCAACTTCATCCCGCACATAATATTCCGATCTTGCTGTACCGACAAAGGCATAATTGGCACCACTCAAACACGCAAATGAAAGCGGTACAATATCTCCTACAGCGAGGATGGCTTTGCTGTAGTCAGATTGTATCGGCGAGTCAACCCAGCGACGCATGGCTTGAATTTGGTTGAGAGTCAGTTGCAATAAACCGCCATGTACATCTCGCAAGAATTGGCGTCCATCCATGTAAATAAAACCACCACTAGGCATAGTGCGTACTGAACCTATGAGGGGAATGTCCAACTTTTGATAAGCGTGTCCTTCACCAACTAAAGGCAAAGCACAAATATCTGGCGAGTGGGGATATTGCTGAAGTTCTTGTATGATGCGGGCTGCAATGACATCCTCCCCATGACCGTTGCTTAAAACAAGTAACCGCAAGCGAGAGCTAGGAGTTTGCGGGTTAGAGGTTACAAATAATGGCGAAAAATTACTCATGAGAAACAAAAACATACAACAAGTTGTCTAGTGAAAGCAATAGGGATAGATGGAGGTATAAATCAGCGAAGAAGCTTTGAAGGCGCTTAACTCTCCATCGCCTAATCTCAAGAACCTCATGACAAACTAACTCCCAGTTTATTAGGCTGATTTTATGCGAGTCTCTTCTGCTGCAATTTTTACTTTAGTCTCTTTAGCATCTGGTAATACTACTCAAAAAACAATAGCTGCACCAACTCAAGCTTCAACTCAACCAGAACAAATTGGCAGCGTGGTAGTTCCGGTAACTCAAGAAACACCTGCACAAGTAGAGTTTGTAGCACCCCCAGAAACTCTGACCATCCCACCATTTTCTCAAAACTCTGCAAAGCTGGAAAGTAGTACAAACAAGAAATCAGTAGTTATCCCAACGGAGTTAGAGGACGCAGGGAAACAGGAAAGAGGGAATGTAAAGAATCATACAACACTCTCCTCTTCTTTACCCACTCCTAACCCCCCACTCCCAACAGGAGCATCCCCCACTCCTCACTCCTCACTC
>CALMVQ010000297.1 GCA_937873135.1 uncultured Scytonema sp.
GATTAATCAAGCAATGGGTATCTTCAAGGGCGCTCCCCCCTGAACGGTTACAGTTGTCAATCACTTTCGGGAACTGGGTAAGGTTACACTCGCCACCAGTGTTATTGTCGCAGGTGAACTGAGATTCATGGCACAAAACTCTCAACAAAAAACTGCAAATATCATCAAAATTCGCGCATTTCTCAACCGAATTCATATTTATCCAATTGATTATGAAACAGCAGAAATTTACGGAGATTTTAAGTCAGAAATTATTAAGAGATTTGCAGCAAAAGAAAAGAGTAAACGCAAAACAACTCAACTGCAAGAAATTGGTATCGGTGAAAATGACCTGTGGATTTCTGCTACAACTTTACGTCATTCATTAATTCTCGTTACATCAGATAGTGATTTTCAAAGAATGCTTCAAGTCAGGGAATTTCCTGTAGAAAGTTGGATTTGATTTATTTTATTCGTTAGTATAGCACGCCGCAAATCAATTAAGCTCATCCCAATTAGGTCGGGAGTGTACCTCGTTTTTGTCCGTGCGTTCGCGAAGCGTGCTGTAGGCATTCGCGGCTTCTGTATCAGGGGCAGGAGCTTCAGTGCGAAAACCCCCACCCATGATATCCTCGAAATCATTAAATCCTCTGTCCCCGCTTGGGGACGTGCGATAGGTATAGGCTCGTCTTCCCGTCTGACTTTCACGCCCAAAACGACCTAACAAGTCACTGATGAAATCATCAAAGTTACCATACTGGTCAAAATTAACTCCACCAGTACCGACTCCTGCACCTGGTGAAGGTCCTTTACCTTCAGCCGCCTGCTTCCAGTATTGACCAAAAGAGTCATATTTCTGCCGCTTCTCGGGGTCTGAAAGAACCTCATTTGCCTCATTCATCTCTTTAAAACGAGCCTCAGCCTCTTGATCTCCAGGATTGAGGTCGGGGTGATATTTGCGTGCGAGTTTCCGGTAAGCCTTCTTAATCTCTTCTGGAGACGCTGTCTTGCTTACCCCTAAAATGTCATAATAGTCTTTGAAATCGGTTGTTGCCATTAGCACCTCCTTTGAAAGTTGGGTAAATATAAGCAAAAAATCGCCATCAAAAATATCTGTTTAATAATAATTTGAAACAAGAATTAGACAGATAAATAACTTGCCCACCACGTAGAACAAGTCTCTTAATAACAAGTATTTAGGTCAAATCGACCTTCATCTTCTGTCTACAGGTAGTAGAGTCAAGCTTTCTTTTTATATCTTTAGAACGATGGACTATAGCTGATTTTTTCCATATAAAACCAACATTTTTACATGCATACAAATATGTTAGTACACCATTTTGGATACGCTGATACGTGCGGAAAGATAAATTAAAAATTAAAAAATTAAGTAGGTAGGCGTAAAAAATATAAATATGTAAATAAATGTTCCTCAGATCATAAACCTACTAACAACTAACTCTCTTCCCGGTGTAATACCAATTTCAAAAATGTTTGCAACAAACAAACAAACGAATCAATCATGAGGGCGAACAGCCGTTCGCCCCTACATGGGCATTTGTGTGATTCTTTTTTCGCTCTTGGTATAAGATAACCTATCTTCTTAACTTATTTCTTGGCGTACAAAAGCCTCAGGGCGGTTCATCAAACTAGGTATTCTCACAGAACGCTCTTGACGTTACTTCTCCTGCAACCATTGTAAAACTCGATTCCATACCCACCAAATGTCAGGGTCTTGGGCTTGATGCTGGCACTTTTTGCTACTTATATGGCTAACATGACCACCGTGACGAGTTAGTAGCAAATCTATGACAGGGTTGCTGGCACAGGCAGCTTGCAGATCGGGGACAACTGTTGGATCGAATAATGGATCGTCTTGAGCGTATATAATCAAAGTAGGTTTTTTTATGTGTGGCAGCAAATGTAAAGCGCTACTCGCTTCGTAGTAAGCTTCCACAGAAGGAAAACCCAATCGCCCAATCACCAGTTCGTGGTCAAAACCCCAGATGCTGTTAGCTCGTTCAATTGCCTCTGGTTCTATGGTACCAGGATGTGCATCATGAATTCGCCAAGCGAGTTTCTTCAAATTTTGAGCGATCATCTTCTCTAAATATTTACCCAACGGTTGTTGAATTAAGTAACAAAGCGATCGCCTGGAGTCCAAATTCGGACAAATCACTGCCGCACCGCCAATGTCGCTGTCTTTGAGTCCTAACTCCTCAGTCAGTTCCATCGATACTTTAACTGCCCAAAGCGCCAATTGTCCTCCCAAAGAATACCCTAGAAACCAAAATTTCTCAGGACACCCCATAGTCTTGGCAGCCGCAGCAATGCGGACAAAATCCTCTCCTTCGTACAAACCATCGCTTGTTAAGGTTGGCGACAAATCGGCTGTCTTGCCGTGGGCACGCCAATCAAACAACACAACAGCGTATCCATGAGCATATGCCTTACGTGCCAATAGCTTTAGAAACCATTGATTATCCAACTCGCCTATAATGCCATAAGTGCCAATTATCGTACCGCGAGCGTTTTTTGGTATAGCAACTTTACCAAATATTGGCACTCCTTGGGCCCCAGCAAAAATTCTTTCCTCATATGGCGGCTCAGGGTCTTTTGTAGTATTTTCCCAAACACGAGTTCCCCAGCGTGAGGTATGAACAGTCATGACTAGACCGTTTCGCAGCCAGAACGGTGCACTGTATGAAGTATAATACATAGCAAGTTTAAATGAGTATAGTTTAACTTTGTTTTACAAACCTTTAATCTTAATCTTTATGTTAGATTTAAAATATTTTTTATAATCAATAAAGCAATCTTTGTATCTACCAAAGGTTCTTATTTTTCCTTCATAGGTAGTAAATTTTTCATAATGCCGAGGATTCTTGTCATAGACGATGACCTAGCAATTTCAGAACTCGTTGCCGTTAACTTAGAAATGGCTGGCTACGATGTCAGTCAAGCTGAAGACGGCATTAAAGGTCAAGCCCTAGCTCTCCAACTCCAGCCAGACTTGATAATGCTCGATCTGATGTTGCCCAAGGTGGATGGATTTACCGTTTGCCAGCGCCTGCGACGGGATGAGCGTACTGCTGAGATTCCGGTGTTAATGTTAACGGCTTTAAGCCAAACTCAGGACAAGGTGGAAGGCTTTAATGCTGGTGCAGATGATTATCTCACCAAGCCATTTGAAGTCGAAGAAATGCTCGCACGAGTGCGAGCACTTTTGCGGCGAACTGACCGCATTCCGCAAGCTGCAAAGCACAGCGAAATTCTTAACTATGGACCAATGACTCTTGTTCCCGAACGGTTCGAGGCCATTTGGTTTGCTCAGACTGTAAAACTGACCCACTTGGAGTTTGAACTACTCCACTGCTTACTCCAACGTCACGGTCAGACAGTTTCCCCTAGCGAAATTCTTAGGGAAGTTTGGGGGTACGATCCGGATGATGACATTGAAACTATTCGAGTGCATATCCGCCACTTAAGAACCAAGTTAGAACCAGATCCCCGTCATCCCCGCTATATCAAGACAGTCTATGGTGCCGGATACTGTCTTGAGTTGCCCAGTGCCCCTGTTTCATCTGAAAGCGTTGCAACATCAGAAGTTGAGTTATAATTTCCCCCTCTAGGAAGCAAGGGAGAAACGGAGAAACGGAGAAAGGGAGAAAGGGAACAGGGGAGAAGCGGAGAAAATTCTGACTCCGCGCCTCCACACAAAGACGCAACACGGAGCGTCTCTAAATCTCCTGTCTCCTGTTTCCTGTCTCCTGTCTCCTGTCTCCTCTAGCTTTCCTTTGGGAAATAAGGTAGAAGCCTAGCGCACTTAGTCCGACGATGGTTCCTGATTCGGGAATTTTTGCGGGCGGCACTTGAGCAATTCTGGCGTAAAGTCCTGCTCTGGTTGTCTCTCCTTCAAGAACGCGGAATTCGCTGAGTGCAGTCTTACCGCCATCTTGGCTGAAGCCAGTGAGTTCAAGCGCGTATTGATTGCCGTCAAATGTAAAACGGCGATCGCCAAAGCTGTTCTGTATAACCACTGCGTCTGCGTTTTGCTCGGGAGTATTCGCAGGGTCGTTTGGTGTGTTCAGTAAAGTGAAGTCGAAGTTGAAAGCTTCGTGGAGATTATTCGGATTTGTTAATGAGAAGTTAAGATTCAAAGGTACAGAATCGACGTTAGTACCTTCGGGAACTGTGCCATTAAAGTAAGTTAAATTGCCAACTTCAAACGAAGAATTGGTGTTTGTGGAAAATGAATTTCCGGTAAAGGTAAGTTGATTCGCAGGTGTGTGAAACTTCGGATCGTCTGGCAGAGCTTCTCCCCAAGTAAATGAGTTTGTCCCGACACCTAAATAAACGGGGGTGGTATTAATGCCTCCTGAAGTTGGTATTCCCCATGTACCACTCGAGTTACCTGAGAAAGTAATGGCTTGAGTTTGAGTGGAGAAACCAAGTGCTGTAACTGTAGTCACAGCAAGAGTAGAAAGAGTAGTGGTTAAAATTGAACTTAGTTTCATTATGATTTAACTCCCATAAAGGAGTTTTTCTCAACTTGGTAACTTGTACACCTTAGTAAATTTACTTAGAATTTGACAAGAAATTTATGTAGTTTTCATGAAATCTTTATATACTTTATCGTTCCTTAGCACACTCATTACAAAGGGAGTAGGAGTTCGTTAAAACCGTCGCTAGAGGTACTCCAACATCATGTTTGTTAATCTCTAGTGAGAAGAGGAGATAAATTACCTCCTAGAGAAGAAAGCTCGAGACGAGTCCACACAGTTCCACTTTGTAGCAGGTGTAGGCTTCTAAAAAATTAGAAACGCGTCAATAGCCTTAGTAATTCATTATACGAAGGGTACTAAGTTTGTTCAGGATAATATGGCACTCGGTTACATAAAGCAGTAGGGGGCGAAAAATAGTTTGCCCCCTACAACCTTTGATCAACTCAGGAAAATATTTCTCTGTCTTAAGGAGCGAGGGCGTTACCACGAAGTAAACTACCAAGAGTCTTGGCAGTTATTTTTAACTGGGTGATGGGATTAGCTGGTACAACTGTCTTATATAGATAGCTATCAAAAGTCAGTCGCTGCACATCAAGGTCGGCACACATTTCTACAAAGGCTTCGCGGGTAGCGTCAGAACGATAGAATACAGATTGTAAAATGTCTAGCACCTTGTAGGTGAGTCCGTATTTTTTATCCCAGCGCTTTATATACACTTTCAGCTCAGCCTCTGTAGGCATACGGCTACCACTATTGGACATTTCCACAATGGTTTCGGCACACATCCGTCCTGACTTTGCCGCAAAGTAAATCCCTTCACCAGAAGATTTGGTAACATAGCCAGCAGCATCACCTATTAACGCGACACGACCAACAACGCGTCGGGGACGGGGATGTTCGGGAATAGGGTGTGCCTCTACTTTAATGATTTTACCGCCTGCCAGTTTTTTGGCAGCTCGGGCGCGGATACCAGCTTGTAGTTGTTTGATACTCGCTTTATGAACTTGCATTGTGCCAGTACCCACAGCGACGTGGTCGTATTTGGGGAAAACCCAAGCGTAAAAGTCGGTGGAAACGTCGTCGCCAACGTACATTTCCGCAAGATTGTTGTAATATGCCATCTTGTCTTCGGGTAGGCGAATGCGCTCTTGGAAAGCGATCGCATAATTGTAATCCCCTGCATCAATTTCCTTAGCAATACGGGAGTTTGCCCCATCGGCACCGATCACCATATCAACTTTTAGGGTTTTGGCAATACCTTGGGCACCACCTTCTGTGTGATCTACATAATGGATGGTATAGGGATCGGTATTGTTTGTAGGAATATCGAGTTTATGAACGGTGGCATTAATTAGATTTGCTCCTAGTTTGGCGGCGCGATCACGTAGATAGCCATCCAATACCTCGCGGCGACACATACCTATATATTCGTCTTCGTTATAGAGATTGATATCGACCTCACGATTTGAGGGCGATATCATCTTCATCTTCCGCACTTGGCGATCAATAATACTCGGTGGCAGATCAAACTCACTTACCATGCACAGGGGGATTGCACCGCCACAGGGCTTGGCATTATCTAGCTTGCGCTCAAACAGATAGGTTTCAATTCCAGATGAAGCTAGCGTTTCAGCAGCAGATGAACCAGCTGGACCTGACCCAACAACAGCAACCCGTAGTGTCAAAGGTTTTCTCCCAATCTTCACAATTACCGAATGAATCCTATCACGGACTTTCGGCTAATTCCTCGCTTTAGCTGCAAGTTTTGACACAAATGCAATGTTCTTAATATTTCGCTACGAAGGAACCCGTCGTGTAAGGGCAGGTTTAACTAGATAACCTGTGCAAAATGAAAATTAATCGGTAAAACCTGCCCCTACTTCTCGACTTCATGAACTTCCTTGGGAACCCCAGCAGTCAACACCTCATTTCCCGTAGAAGTCACCAAAACATCATCCTCAATGCGAATACCGATGCCAATCCAACGCGGGTCGATTTCTGGCTGATCTTCTGCTGGTTTGGTGTCTGGGACAATATAAAGTCCCGGTTCTACTGTCAGCACTTGATTTGGTTGTAATATTTGTGGCTTGTCGTCACCATGCTGGTAAACTCCGACATCATGAACATCCAAGCCCAGCCAATGACCAGTGCGGTGCATGTAAAATGGCTTGTATTTCTCTTCCTTAATCAATGAGTCAATTTCGCCTTTGAGAATTCCCACGGACACCAAGCCTTCTGTGAGAATACGCACAGCTGTGTCGTGAATTTGTTTGTAGGGATTTCCCGGTTTTACTTGAGCGATCGCCTGTTTTTGCGCTTCTAAAACAATTTCATAGAGGATTTTTTGTTCTGGCGTAAACTTACCTCCGACTGGCCAAGTTCTCGTAATGTCGGAGTTATAGTACCCATAGGAACAACCCGCATCAATCAGCAGCAAGTCGCGGTCCTGCATTTTTCGCTCATTTTCAATGTAATGTAATACACACGAATTCTTGCCAGAAGCCACAATTGTCGGATAAGCTGGTCCTAGCGCACCGCGTTTGCGAAAGATGTGTTCAATTTCCGCTTGAACTTCGTACTCGTAATGTCCTGGTTGCGTAAACTCCCAAGCATGATTGTGTGCTTCTACCGCGATTTCCGCAGCTTGGTACATCAACTTTAATTCAGCTTGACTTTTTAATAATCTCATGCTATGCAATATAGGACCCGGATCTTCAATGGCAATTGGTCCTGTACCGCGTTTGGGATAAGTCCGCATCAAACGTTGCCAATGATTGAGGATTTTGTCGTTAAAATTGCGATCGCGTCCCAAATGATAGTAAATGCGATCAGCTTTTTCCAAATATTGCGGTAACTTTTCATCAAGTTCCGCGATTGGATAAGCAACCGATGCACCATAAACTTCCTTTGCCGCATCTACTCCACATAAGTAACCACTCCAAACTTCCTGTTCGCGATCCTTCGGTTGCACAAACAGGATAAACTGATGTTCTGGATGATGTGGGGCTAAAACTGCTACTGCTTGTGGTTCGTTGAATCCAGTCAGATAAAAGAAATCACTTTCTTGACGAAAAGCGTATTCAACATCATTGTGCATCACCGCCGTTGGCGCACTGCGAAAAATTGCAACGGCATTACCAATTTTTGCCATTAATTGTTCGCGACGTTGCCGATATTCTGCTTGCATCATTCTCTTTTTTGAATATGATTATAATTTCAGTAAACGTGGAGAATACGTTCTGTATGATTTTTAATTGACTTTTACCGAAGAATACATCCGTCATAAGTCAGGATAATTCTGTACGTACACACGAATAAATTATCGTAACACAGTCCGTTCAATTGTTCATTACCAAGGCAACTCTCAAGACAAAAATTCCGTCCAATTTAAATGTCAACCACTCACATTAACACCCCTGAAGGAGTATAGTGCGGGCAGTAAAAAATGAATGAAAAAATTTTCCTTTTTGCTACCCTATATTTTCGTCTAAATTCATTCTGATTCATTTTTATGAAATTTAAAATGCCAATTTAGCAATACGTATAGTTGAAAATCAATTATTATATATTTTCACTCTTTATTGTGCAAGTACTAATGCTCAGCTTTTAACAACATCTGTTCGTTAATTATATAGATTTTTGCTGGTATTGAGTAATGGGAGGAAAGAACAATTACCAAATATAAACGCCCACATATGTGTTCAATTGCATGGGTTAATCTCATTTGAGAACTTAAATTTGATTGACATAAGCTGTATATATTAATCAAGTTGTAAAAATATAATATAAAATGCTAGAAAAGTTTCCGACAAAAAACCATTTAGATGGGTTACTTGCCCTGCGGGGTTTCGCTTGCTTAATGGTTGTTAATATTCATTGTAATCCTCCAAGAAATGCACTTTTTTATCAAAGTTACAATCTCAGTTGGTTAACATTCAGTCATGGACCAGTAGCAGTCTGGATTTTTTTTGTTTTGTCCGGCTACCTAATGGGTAAAGTATTTTATACCGAACGGTATACGCCTGATGTACAAGGAGTTCTCAACTTTTGGCGAAATCGGGCTATTAGAATTCTACCACTTTACTATTTTGCTGTTTTCATTTTATGTTTGTTTGTT
The DNA here is from genome assembly GCA_937873135.1 of uncultured Scytonema sp. Lineage (GTDB taxonomy): Bacteria > Cyanobacteriota > Cyanobacteriia > Cyanobacteriales > Nostocaceae > Rhizonema. The sequence continues at coordinate 8,602 of CALMVQ010000297.1, forward strand.
TATACGGAAATTTTTAAAATTGAATACTGGGGATATCTTATTCGAGTCTGCACTTTTACATATCATTCTCAGATGGTTTCCCAACAAATAGCTTTTGATTACGCTTTATGGTCTTTATCAACGGAAATACAATTTTATATCCTTATTCCTTTTATCTATAACTTTTTTCGGCATCGTTTAATGAACCAAAAACATATTCTCATAGCGGCTGTATGCGTGATTGGTGTAACTTTCGTCCTCAAATTGATAGCGTGGATAAGTTTCCGCAATCAAATCAGTGAGCAAATGGAATATGCCTTTAAATATTGGTATGCTCCTCTCAGTAATAGCTTGGATTTATTCTTATGTGGTTTTCTCATTAATCCATTGCTCAAATATCAACACCTTAACAGATTAAAAATTTCCAATAACTTTAAATGGCTAAACTCCTCAAAAAAAATTATTAGCGTTATTTTATTGCTTGTACTTTATTTGTTTACTGCATATCATTTATATCATCAAGAACTATGGGGATTAATCGGTCGTCCAAGTGGTTGGAGAACATCAACAACAATTTTTCTTCTCCAACCATTAACAGCAATCATTACATCATTTTTTATTTTTGCCTTTGAATCAGAGGATTATTATGGTTTTACTAAAAACGAAAAGTTATCTTTTGCTACTATTTTGAGAAATCCCTTCCGAATTTTGGAAATCCTTGGTAACCTCTCTTACGGCATATACATTTGGCATATGCCAATCATTGGCAAAATTACTCCTGTCTTTACCTCAGATATCCCTATTGAAGCATTTTATAATAGATTAACCGCTACAACGATCTTATCAACTGCGCTTGCAGTCATCACCTACTACCTAGTTGAAATTCCTGCTGCTAGATGGAAAATTTATCGACCGTCACAGAATATAACTCATCAGTTGATTAAAGAAAACGAGATTTCATGGATAAGTAAACATAAAGATTAGTGTTATACGTGCTTTTTTATCCAACTGATGAAAGCTCTAATAGCTCGATTTCTTCTATACACATTATTTTAGGCGCTAAAATTTGATATTTATTGAGAATTATACTTTTTAGGATGATCTATGACTGGGTAATCTGAGTGGTTGTTTTGTGTGTAAGATGTCTGAGGAAAAGCTGTTAACAAACAATAAATAAGTAGCAGACCTATAAAAATTGGAACACCCCATCCGATATTACCCTTTTGTTTTTTTACGGGTTTTGGGTTTCGTTTCGTCGGATACAGTCTTATTGACTTTGCTAGCTCTTTGTGTACTTGAGCGTCTAATATTCTTTGTTTTCTGCTCTCTGGACTTATTTCCGGTAATCTTATTGCAGGTTGCTGGTAAACTGACTTTCTTGTTTTTGGGCTTGGCTTTACTATGGCGTAACTTCCGTTTGCTGTATCAGCATTTTTCATTTCTCTCATCACAACTGACAATTGGAACGGGGTGAAGGTATACCATTCATTATGGGCTTGCTGGGCTTTAAATTTGTTATGTAGATACTTCTCTACTGCTCTCGGATTATCGGCTGATATAGAATGTACTAAGATAAGAGGATAAGCTGATTGTTGCCTGTTTAACTGTTTTAGCCGATTCTCTACAGTCGTGGTAGTTATGCCTATTTTGTACCGTGGAGGGCTAGAACCTTCAGCTTGGATCAAATAGACAAAACCGGGTTTTACTCCCGATTTGTTAGTAGTCATAAAATTTTAGCTCCTAAAGTTTTATTGGTGTCGATCTTAATTGAATACTTTTAAATCCTTTCACATATCGATAACATATTTTTATTTAGACTTATTTTCCTTTTTTAGGTATAAACTTCTAGTTTATTTTGTTGTCATAAATACTGGCTTTTTCACGTACCCATTGAGAGATTTTGGTTAATTCATTTTGTTCCCAAGTTTCTCTATAAACTTCATAAAGCCAGTTTTTATAAACCCGTCTTGTCTAATTGCTCAAAGAAAAATGTTTAACACTTATGAATGTCAATGTGGATAGATCTAGGGATGGAAATGTCGGGAAACTCTTATACGCGCACTGCACTCACCAGCAAACTTTGTTTGAGATTTTAGTAAGAGCCGCAAGTAGTGAAGACAGTATTGAGAATGCAGCCAAAATTTTAAGTGATTAAACTATCAGCAAAACCAATATTTATCGCCGACTAGTTACAGAAATTTTCTGGTAAAGTCTGCGCGAGCTTTACGTAAATAGACCCCAGTCGTAGGGGCGAACGGTGAGACAGCCCTGTTCGCGTACCCCTTCGGGAAAGCAAGCGTGACAAGTAGCGTCTCCGATGAATGAGAAAGAGGGTTAGCCCGACCTCTAGGTGACTCATTTGTACGGACCTACTGACTTTATTTTTTTCTTGACGTCTTGGGGGTTTGTAAAATATTCTTCTGCCCCTCTGCTGTCTCAACTAAAGGAAAGAGAATTATGGTGCGTCTCGCACTTCTAAGTGTATCTAATAAGACAGGCTTAATCGACCTAGCCCGTAGCCTGGTAGAAGAATTTGGGTTTGATTTAATAAGTAGTGGAGGAACAGCCCAAACCCTTAAAGATGGGGGACTCCCAGTGACCAAAGTTTCTGATTACACTGGTTCTCCAGAAATTTTAGGCGGTCGAGTCAAAACGCTCCATCCCCGAATTCATGGTGGCATTTTAGCACGACGGGATGTGCCTCAAGATGTAACGGATTTGACTAATAACCACATCCGCCCCATTGATTTGGTCGTTGTGAATCTCTATCCTTTTGAGGAAACTATTGCTGATGAGGACGTCACTTTATCTGACGCAATTGAGCAAATTGATATTGGTGGTCCGACTTTACTCAGAGGCGCAGCGAAAAACTTTGCACATCTTACAGTTTTGTGCGATCCTGCTCAGTATGAGGAATATTTACAGCAACTACGCACCAATGGTGACGCATCGCTGGAGTTTCGTCAAAGGTGCGCTCTTAAAGGATTTTTGCATACTTCAAGCTATGACCAAGCGATCGCATCTTATCTTATACAGCAGTCAGCTTCAGAATCAAGCTTACCCCAACAATACATCCTTTCCGGAATTCAACTGCAATCTCTCCGCTACGGTGAAAATCCTCACCAAAGTGCAGCTTGGTATCAAAGTGCAACTCCAACTGGATGGACAGCTGCTACTAAACTTCAAGGCAAAGAACTCAGTTACAATAACTTAGTTGATTTAGAAGCCGCACGACGCCTGATAGCTGAATTCAGCGAACCTGTAGCAGCGATTCTCAAACATACTAATCCCTGTGGCGTGGCTTTGGGAAATAGTCTTAAAGAAGCTTATGAAAAGGCTTTCAACGCCGATCCTGTTTCTGCATTTGGTGGAATTGTCGCACTTAATCGTCTGATCGATCCGGCGACAGCTACTGAGTTAACAAAGACATTCTTAGAATGCGTCGTTGCACCAGGTTGCGAAACGGAAGCACAAAAAATATTGGCAGCTAAATCAAAAGTACGGGTATTGATTTTACCAGACTTAAGCAGTGGACAGCAGGAAACTGTGAAAGTGATCGCAGGTGGTTTTCTTGTACAAGCAGCAGATGACATGGTTGCTGACACGAGTCAATGGCAAATTGTCAGTGATCGCCAACCCAGCGATCTGGAGTTGGAAGAATTGCTGTTTGCGTGGAAAGTTTGTAAACACGTCAAATCGAATGCAATTGTCGTGAGTGGTGATCGCACGACCTTAGGTGTGGGGGCAGGTCAAATGAACCGGATTGGTTCTGTGAAAATAGCTTTAGAACAAGCTGGAGAAAAAGCCAAAGGATCGTTTCTCGCATCTGATGGATTTTTCCCTTTTGATGATTCGGTAAAAACAGCCGCAGAGAAGGGAATTACTGCGATCGTTCAACCAGGAGGAAGTTTGCGAGATGGAGATTCCATCAAAGCGGCCAATGAACTGGGTCTAGTAATGGTGTTCACGAATGTACGTCACTTTTTACACTAATTTGTCTATGAGGAATAGTACAGTTTTCAAAGTGGCACTTTATATATCTCTCTCCCGATAGAAGTAGTGATACTCTTTAGGAGTGTGTGAGGAGTAAGTTGAAAACAAAAAGCGCGAGGGGTGGAAACACGGTCACACTCCCTGGCGCTTTTTGCTTTTTGTGAGAAGCAGACAGAAGACAGGAAATTGTACTCTCATTGATTCTGACAATACAGAAATCCAGTTGTCAAACTGTCACTTAAAAGACTTGTTTTATATTTGAGTTAATGATATTCTTCAGTTGTGTGTGAGGAGCAAGTATTGAAGAGGAAAGCGCGAGGGGTGGAAACACGGTCACACTCCCTGGCGCTTTTTTCATTTGCCCTGTAGATAGGGTGAGTTGTCCACTCCTGATTCTGTCAGTCTTCGTCTAGCGCCGGGAAAGCTTCCTCAATTTTCCACAACTCATCTTTATTTTGAAAAAACCAAATACGAGTTTCTGGGGTTAATTTACTCCAGATGACTTCAATTGGTATGTGTGGAGATGCATATCTATACTCCTGACCTAGTGCTTTCAAATTTTCAACCACAGAATCGGGAATGCCGAACTGTTGCCAGTTAATAGATAAAGATACTCCAGAAACTCCCTTGCCTGGGTCGAAAATGAGTTGTGCAGCTCGGATTAAGTCGGCAAAGTGGACTGGTTTGAGCTTATTTATATCCTGAATCTGAAATGCTTCGTTATTCTCTTGAGACATCATCGCTCATCCTGGTGAATAATTAGCTGTCCATTGGACTTACAAAACAGAGATATTCACCCACTACTTATAGTTTAGCGCATCCCAAATAGATTCCACTTAAGAGTCGGATGAGCGTCTAAAGCTCCGCGTCATTTGTCCGAATGTAACATTACTGATTCATGAGAGATCTTTTTTTCATCAATTATGATGATTTGAATATCTTGAGTCCGCTTCAACCTCAGCTACTCATTCTCAATTAGAACTGTAACTGCCGCGACGGCTATTAGCATTTCGTCGTTTTTATCATGAAGTGAAGGAATTGCTTTACCCTGAACCACCATTCCCCCAGACTCAACAGTGAGAGTTTTGCGACCAAAAGGCAGCACAGCCAAAACTTCCTCATGCCGTACTTGTTCCGGATATGGCACTGCTACCTGGACTTCCACAATCATTTCATCAGGATCGCTTAAGCCAGCAACTTCCCATACACCAGGTAAAGAGTTATGAGCGATCGCGTTCCTCACAGCCCTCGCAGCAGCCACCGTCGGTTCTTGACCATGCTGATCGATCCCCATTCCCATTTCAATAATCAAGCGTTTACGAGCCATAGCCATCTCATGTAAAATCCTATATCTTTTAATTTTCGTTCATTTTGGAAGAAGCGAACTTGCAGCGCCTTCGCTGTAGAATTGCCCTTAATTTCAAGGCAATAAAACTTATGCATTGCTAAAATTCGTATTATATGTATCAAGAAATTCAAGCTTAGGGTGGGCAATACGCTACATTTGTCCTAGATAACAACGGACAACCGTCTTCTTTTTGAGGCGGTTGATCTGTAATTTTGTTGAGAATATTCTCAATAAGCAGGCACTCGAAGAGCGGAAAAGAGCATTCTGTAGAGCAAACTGTGCCTCAAAATGTTCCTTTGAGAGTCGTTCGAGCGCTCTCGATTTTGTATCTCTGTTGTCCGTTCTCGTTTAACTGTGTTCGTCCCAACCCCAACAGTACTAGTACAGCGGGCGCGTAAATAAAGCAACCCTGACGCTCGTTCCTCGCTAAC
>CALMVQ010000298.1 GCA_937873135.1 uncultured Scytonema sp.
GCTCTCTATCTTACTACATTTGTAGTCTACTCAACTGAAAACCGCTGTAAAGGAGATAATCGACCTGTAGAACAAGTTTCTTGGTATGATGCGGTTGAGTTTTGCGATCGCTTATCTACCAAGCACCCTAAAAGACAGTACCGCCTTCCCAGTGAGGCAGAATGGGAATATGCTTGCCGTGCTGGAACCACCACTCCATTTCACTTTGGCGAAACAATTACGACAGATATAGCAAATTATTGTGGGGTAGACGAAAAAAGTGGGGACACTCTGTATAAAGGATCTTATGGTGCAGGTCCATTAGGAGAATACCGTCAGGAAACAACTCCTGTAGGTAGCTTTGAAGTAGCAAATGCTTTTGGGTTATACGATATGCACGGTCAGGTATGGGAATGGTGTGCAGATCATTGGCATGATAATTATGAGGGAACACCTACAGACGGAAGAGCATGGCTATACGATAATGATAATGATAATCATAACCGGCTGCTGCGCGGTGGTTCGTGGGGCAACGATCCTGACGTCTGTCGTTCTGCTTATCGCCTCAGGTTCGACCCCGACTACGGCGACGTCAACGTCGGTTTTCGCGTCGTCTGTGGTGGTGCGGCGGCGAGGACTCTTTCGCCCTTGGCACTTTAGCCCTCTGCTCTTTGCTCTTCTTTTTTTTGCTCTTTTTTAGCGTAGCGGAGCGGAGCGATCAAATTATTTTTCAAGAATTGAGTTAATTATATATTTCCTATTTAGGATAGCATATATTTTATGTAAATCACATCAATAATTTTCTCAAAACAAAATTTTAATGGAAGAATTACCGATTATCCAAAAAACTTATGATTTGATTAAATGGTATGTTCCAATTCTGAATAGACTGCCAAAAGCTCATAGATTTGCTTTGGGCGACCGAATGATAAATGGATTGTACAATTTACTGGAAGGGTTACTTATTGCTCGTTATAACAAGGAAAAGTTAACTCAGTTAGAATCACTCAAGAGTCAATTAGATATTTTACGCTATCAAACTCGTCTTTTATTCGACTTTCAGTTAATGGCAGTGCATCGATATGAATACGCAGGCAAGTTAATCAATGAGATTGGTGGAGATTTAGGCAGTTGGATTAAACAGCAAAGTAAATATTAAAAATTATTAAATTTTATAAAAAAAGATGAAACGCTACGGCAATCTTTATTCGCAAATTATTGACTTTGAAAATATATTAATAGCAGCTAGAAAAGCACAAAAGGGTAAACGATTTAGAGAAAACGTTTTAGCTTTCAACTATAACTTAGAAGCCGAACTAACAAAATTACAAGAGGAGCTACTCAACCAGACTTATCAGCCTGGTAATTATAGAACCTTTTATATTAAAGAACCAAAAACTCGCATGATTTCAGCTTCCCCTTATCGAGATCGGGTAGTGCATCATGCTTTGTGTAATGTCATTGTTCCTCTCATTGAACCAATATTTATTGCTAATTCCTATGCTAATCGAGTAGGTTTTGGTACTCATCGAGCTTTATATCGCTTTATTCAATTTGCTCGTTCTAGTCGTTACGTTCTACAGTGTGACATTCAAAAATATTTTCCTAGCATAGACCATGAGATTTTGAAAACCCTCCTACGCAGAAAAGTTAAATGTCCCGACACCCTCTGGCTAATTGATACCATTATTGACAATAGCAACGAACAATTATCAGTAGTGGAATATTTCACTGGAGATGATTTATTAACACCACTGCAAAGACGGCGAGGTTTACCAGTCGGAAATCTCACCAGTCAGTTCTTTGCGAATGTTTATCTAAATAATTTTGACCATTTTGTTAAAGAAAAAATCAAAGTTCAAAAGTATCTACGTTATGTCGATGATTTTGCCTTCTTTTCAGATGATTGGGAATTTTTAGCTGAGACACGATTAGCTGTTGAAGAATATCTTGCTAAATTAAGACTCAAAATTCATCCCGTGAAGAGCCAATTATTTGAAACAAAGCACGGTGCTAATTTTGTGGGCTTTCGCATCTTACCAGACTGCATCCGTGTACGCACAGAAAATTTGCGCAGGGCAAGACGCAGACTGAGGAAGATGCAGAGTGACCATGTTCATGGTAAAGTTAGCTTGGATAAAGTATCCCAATCAATTGAGAGTTGGTTTGCTCATTTAGAGCATGGGGATACTTGGCAGTTACGCCAACAGATATTTGCTTCTCTCGTCTGGACGAGAGGGTAAAGAAGGGACAGGCAACTCCGGCTGCTGCGCGGTGGTTCGTGGAACAACAATCCTGAAAACTGTCGTTCTGCTTATCGCCTCAGGTTCAACCCCGACAACGACAACAACAACATCGGTTTTCGCGTCGTCTGTGGTGGTGCGGCGGCGAGCGCTCTTCTGTGCCAGAGTCGGCGTATGGGAATGCGTCGAGCGTGCCGAAGAAGAGTCCAGACTTGTTCCTGTGATCCTGGTGACAGTATCCGAAAATCAAACTGAGTTGGGTAGCCTGGTAGGTGTAAAAGCCGAACGTTTACCTAAAAGAAAATGGGAAGTTGAAAGCCACCAAGCATGTACTACGACATAGTGGTACATGCGTCTTTCAAGTGGTGGATGAAAACGACACAAGCGCGAAGCGAGCCTACTGTGAAGATTCTGTCCGGCAGACTTCGCAGTTTTAACTGCCTGTGTCGTTTTGTCTTTTGGGTTCTGGTAAGGTGTCTAGCAACTCTTCAATCACTCTGGTCATGGCTAAAAGGAGACAACACCGCTTTTACCCTTAAGGGTAAAAGCGGTGTGCCTGGGAACCTGTCAACTCAGCAACTGAGCTTATGGGATATTAAGGGTGTCGCAAACTCTTAAGAATCCCCCTACTTCTAGTAGGGGGAGTGTCAACCAACTCTATTAACGGCATAATACAATACGGTTCATAGTTTTTTAACCTACCTTCCGCACCCTAACTGTCACACATCAACAAAAGTCGCGTGAGTAGTACATAAAAACTAAGATAGAAGTAAGAGAAAGTAGGGTTAATGAAAAAAACTGGCATAAAGCCGGGAATGGTCAGAGAAAATGAAGTTTTGTAATGAGGGTAGAAGAAAGATAAAACTTCAGAGTCAAAAAAATTAATTGATAACTCACGGTTCGCCCATTTTATTTTGAGTTAGGAAAAAGCCGAACGATTTCATCAGGGTTTTCGACTTCGCAAAAAACGCGACATTCTCACGAAGGTGAAGCGATGCTCACTCATGAGCCGCCCAAAGGGCGATCGCCAGTGCCATTCGGATTTAAGACGCTTGGTGCTGATTTGACGAAAATGGGCTCAAGTAGCTTAAACCCTTATGAAATATAGATTGACCGATTTTTTGGCAATTTGTTTAACTCTGAAAAAAATAAGCGAACCCGGAGTAATAACAAAAACAGAAATGATTTAATAACAACAGAAGTTGTGGAGGATTCTGTTGTGAAATTGAAAGCCCAAGAAATGGAAATTCAGAACATAGACCATCTAGGGATAGTAGCAGGAATAATAGATGCGATAGGATTAGTAGAAATAATAAATGAATTAATAGGTGAAGAGAAAGGAGAAAAAATCAGTCCAGGTCATGTAGTTAAAGCCATGATATTGAACGGGTTAGGATTTGTATCCAAACCTTTATATATGTTTCCCCAATATTTTGAAACAATAGCCTGTGAACATTTAATAGGACAAGGAGTAAAACCAGAATATCTAAACGACGATAAACTGGGGAGAGTCATGGATAAACTATTTATAAAAGGACTGGATACAATATTTTTTATCATTGCTTTAAAAGCAGCTAAAAAGTTTAATGTATCACTGTCAACATCACATCTAGATTCATCATCAATGCACGTGCATGGGGAATACAATACCAGCTTACCAGAAGTAATATTTGAAAATCAACAATTAGGAAATACCCAAGACATAGAAGATTTAACAGTAAAATCACCAAAAGAAATTACCATAACTTACGGTTATTCAAGAGATCATAGACCAGACTTAAAACAATTTATCATAGAACTAATATGTTCAGGAGATGGGGACATACCAATATTTTTGAAACTAGCATCAGGAAACCAATCAGACTCATCATGCTTTGGAAAAATAGCAGTTGAGTATCAAGAACAATTAGAAGTTAACAGTCTCATAGTTGCAGACTGCGCTTTATATACAGAATCAAATCTGAAATTGATGTCAGAATTACGCTGGTTATGTCGAGTGCCATTAAGTATTAACATCGCACAATCACTAATATCAACATTACCAGAATTGGAATTTATCGATAATAATTTGCTCGGATATAAACTTGCTTCAAAAACAGTCACTTATGGAGAAATAGAACAAAGATGGTTGGTAGTACAAAGCCAAGATAGAAGAGAATCAGATCTGCGTAAACTCTCACAAAAAATTAATAAGGCAGAGTCAAAAGCTATTCAGGAATTGAAAAAGTTATCACAAGATAAATTTGCACCTTGTTGCTGATGCAATCAAGGCATTATCAAAACTATCAAAACAATTTAAGTATCACCAAATTCAAGAAAGTAAAGTTACTGAAATCACATCTAACAAAAAAGATAATTCAGCAGGAATATCTTACCAAATTTCAGCTACAGTATCTAAGAATGAAAGTAAAATTAATACAGAAATTCTGAGTGCAGGGCGTTTCATTCTTGCCACAAATCTTTTAGACTCAAATGAACTCAGTGACGACTCAATACTGAGTGAATATAAAGCCCAGCAGTCCTGTGAGAGGGGATTTGGTTTTCTTAAAGATCCATTATTTTTTGCTGATAGTATTTTCCTCAAAAGCCCTGAAAGAATTCAATCTCTAGGAATGATCATGGGTTTATGTCTGCTGGTTTATACATTAGCTCAACGTCAAGTAAGAGCCGCTTTGTCTGAGTCGAAATCAACGATTAAAAATCAGTTGGGTAAAGCAACCGATCGCCCTACTTTGCGTTGGATATTTCAACGCTTTCAGTGTATTCATTTAGTTAAATTTAACAACGAAAAATACGTCTCTAATTGGACTAATGATAGGAGTTTCATCCTAAATCTCTTACCAGATGATTGTCTCCCTTATTATCAATTAATCACGTAATTATTATCTCTATTAATTTAATATAGACGTTACCTGAAGCTCATCGTTTTGATTCATAGCTCTAATTTACTATGTCAAAAATCTAGTTCGGTCACTTCAATTCATTATTCTAATTTATGATTTCAGTGTTTAACATCTTCTTTTATTTATCTCATCCGAATCTATCTGCCATCAGTTCTTATTGCTCCTTATTGACACTCTTGTTTTGATGCCATTTTTGGTGATTGATGGCTGCTCAAATCTCTTTTTTGTCTAAATCTGTCTGTTTTTATTCTTACTTGCCTTTTTTCTCTCAGTAATTTCCCTATCGTGACAGTTGGGGTGCGGAATGTGGGTTTTAAATACTCCCATCAGGAGTGTAAGATTACCAATCTTCTTTACTTCTTTCTTGGCGTCCTTGGCAACGGACACATTGCTCAACGGGGGGAACCCCCGCACGCAAGTGTCCTCGTCTTGGCGGTTCATTAAATTAGGTAATCTAAGAAAGCGGGTTCTCCTACAGAGTACGGGCGGGAAGGGAGTAAATAGTGTTTTAGCTATTTCTCTAACTGCTCATTTTTAGCCAACCAAACACCTGAGCAACTGTTAACTCCAAGTCTATCCCGGCTAACACTGGCAAACGCTCATCACCCTGCAAAAGTTCTGGTTGTTGATTTGGACGGAAGACCAAAATGGAACGATCTTCTGGATCTATCAACCAACCTAATTGACAACCATGATCTAAGCAATAGAGAATATTGCCTGTGACTCGATTTGAACTTTGTTCGGGGGAAAGAATTTCAATAGTCCAGTCTGGAGAAAGCAGAAAATCGTTGGGTGCTTCCCCGTCAGCAGCAAAGGGAATACGCGACCACTTGTAAACCGCTACATCAGGTACTATTGAGCGGATACCAAAACTACAGCGCAGTTCTGGAAAGGCATAAGCAATATGAAGGCTTTCGGCAACATCATTGATACTGTTGCACAGCCTTAACTGTAAGCGGCTATGCTTCCCTTTTGGCATTGGCTTCTGAATAATCTCACCATTAATATAAACGCTTGCAGGCTTTGTTTCTGGGAGCTTGAGAAACTCCTCCAGGCTCAGGGATTGGGTAATTACCGTGGACATGGCTCCTGAAGAAAAGCAAACGGGATATGTTTTTAGTCTAGCAGCACCCTACTCCGATAACTCACCAAACCTTTCCCGATAACGAGCCAGAATTGTCTCCATTTCTACTAATCGTTGTTCGGCTTGTTGGCGTTGTTGTTGCTCCTGTTCAGCCCGTTCCTGCTGTTTGAGAGCTGCTTCTTCAGGTGTAGGTATCAATTCTCCATCAGGGCTGAAAAAGCGGAGCTTGGATTCATAAATGCCCAAATATAACTCTAACTGCTGACTCCACAACCAACCGTTCTCGTTTGAGTTTAGTTCTTGATAGCGACCGCTGAGCAACTCAAACCCTTTAAATTCTAATGTTTGTGGATCAAACCAAAAGTAATTTGGTGTCCGCCAGATGTCTTGATAGATTTGCTTTTTCAAACCTCTGTCAGTGTCAGCTGTTTTGGGAGAGAGAATTTCGATAATTACATGAGGATATTTGCCATCTTCTTCCCAAACTATCCAGCTTTTGCGTGGTTTGCGTTCAGTATCTAACACAACAAAGAAATCAGGACCCCGGAATTGCTCAGATTTTCGTTGACGAGGACTGTAATAGATTGTCAAATTGCCGCAGGCATAAAAGTCCTGACGCTCACGCCACAACCATTCCAAACACTGAATCAATAGCAGCATTTGCCGCAAATGTAGTTCTGTTTCCAAAGGCGGTTCATCACTCAGTAAATCACCAGGGGGAAATATAACATCTTCTGATATATCTTGTGAGTGAATTTCTAAATTTTGGGCAGAAGACATCATATTTTACTATCAGCAGTTTGGATAAGATAAATCTACTTTAGCGAAATTAACTATCCTTCAGTTTTCAGATAAATCTATATTCTAAATTGGGCGTTGCGTAAAACAGAGATGAAAATTGAACCGCCAAGACGAGGACACTTGCGTGCGGGGGTTCCCCCCGTTGAGCAATGTGTCCGTTGCCAAGAACGCTCCTGTATTAAGTTTTTCGATTGATAGAGAAAATAAAATCATCCCGCACTCTATGCAACGCCCTAAATCGATAGTGACTGTATAGGTACAGACTGAAGACAGCCGTAAGGGTTTCAACGAGTATTTATATAAAAATTGGAATAACCACGGCGAAGGCACTGGCGAAGCGACGTGGTTAAGGCACTCTTGGGCATTGGTGACAGATTAAGATGAAATCAGTTTTGTCAATAGTAATAGTGCTGTTAACTAAAGCGGTGCTTTCCTATCTAACTGAAGATTATACGGACGATTGAAGGTGAGAATAAGTGGCGTTTTTTCGATGAAGCGATACGGTTGCGCGCTGCTGGCTTTGGCATCGCTAGCTCAAAAATTGTATTTTTAACCCCCGTTTTTGACAAATTTTTAAGCACTATTACTTATTGACAAATTCTTTCTAATCCTAATCTATTTAGTATTGTGATTGATCAAGGTCACGCGAACGGTTTTCAAACTCTTCGTCACGGCGATTGTCATATCCTTGACGGTTTTCAAACCCTTCGTCACGGCGATCGTCATACCCCTGACGGTTTTCAAACCCTTCGTCACGGCGATCATCATACCCCTGACGGTTTTCAAACCTTTCTCCAATACCTTCTATACCCCCATTAATTCTCTGATTGATTGCGTTATCAAGAGCTAAATCAACACCAGTTTCAATCATAGGCTCAATTGACTGACCACCTGGAATATGCGAAGCAACGCCATCAATTACCCTATTAGCAATGTTGTTTGCTTCTGTATCAATCCCCGCATCAACACCAAACTCACCAATTCGTTCAACATTATTTGGGTCTGACATCACAAATACCTCTATACAGTTTTGTATTTCTTTAAATTCATCACATTAAAACAGTAACCGATCTAAAATATCCTTCTATTCCCTCATAAGGTGTAAAATTACCTGTTGCTCTATATCCCTCTTAAGAAAGACATTTTATAACTTTTACAGAGCAAGGCTTTGACGATGGAATGAAGAAAATTGTGTTTCTTTCATTGTAAGAATACATCCGCCAGAATCCAGGAGTCAGAATAGTTACTGAATCAGGAAGCAGCGTGAAATGAATATACTAATAATGATATATTCCTTATACATTCTGAATACTGACTCCTGTGTGCTGAATTCTTACCTTTCATTTGCTGCAAGTGGCGTCAGCGGCTAGAGTATATCTTTCAATTACGACTGATGATGACTGGCGTGCCCACACTTGCCCAGTTAAATAACCATTTAGCATGATTGGGTGCCAAATTGACGCAACCATGACTAATGCGTGTGCCAAAATTATGATGCCAGTAAGCTCCATGAATTGCGTAGCTTCCACTGTAATACATTGTATATGGAACATCGGGAATATCGTAGTCGTCACCCTTCATCCGGCTAGACTTTTGCTTAGATTGAATTTCAAAAATACCAGTAAGAGTTGGAGTCTGTTTTTTGCCTGTGGAAATAACGACTGCATAAACTGATTTTTCTCCTTCCCAAGCAATTAACTTTTGCGTTGAAAGGTTGATTTGAATCCAGCGTTGATTGGATTTTTGTAATGTTTGAATTTGTTCTGCAATCAGCTGGCTTTTAGATTGAGCCCAAACTGCACCGATTTGAAAACTAATAACGTTTAAAATCAGGAGTGGAGTTAGAAATAGTTTCCAGAAACATATAGAATAAGAAAATCGACTTTTCATGGTAGATATCCTTAGATAATAGATTGAGGATTAATACAATAGCAAGCTCAGTAAGCAATTAGCTATTAACCTGTAGGATTTTTCCTATATCAAGATTTTTCGATATATTGTGCAGCATGATATAAATGACTGCTTCGCGTCAGTTGCTTAAGGAAAAGCATGTCACCAAAACAGTGCTGAGTGCTGAGTAAAATGTAAGAATTCAGCACTCAGGAGTCATTCGTCAGAATTTATCAGGAGTCTATAATTTTGGTATATTCATTTCATCAAATTTTCAATCGTTACTTTAACTATTCTGAATCCTGAATTCAGGCGGATGTATTCTTACAGTAAAATTAATTGCACAAGCGCACACTCATGTTTGAAGCCCCAACATACAGGTATGGAAGAAAAAAAATTTATTCTTTTGGCGAGAGCCACAAGAAAGAAATAATGCGTCTTTACTTCAATCTCCTAGATTTATCTATGGGGTTACTCTGCACTCTTGAACAGTCGCACAGCCGCAAAGATTTGCAGGACAAAGAGAACGACTAAAACAAGATGCCACGGCACTTTTTTGGTAAGTTAAGTGCAGAAATTGGCGAGCATTTTCAGTGATATCAGCTTTTCGTCTTTTAATACGATGGCTGATTGCTCTCTACCTCTATTGTTCCCAAATCGGTTGAAGATATTAACATAGCTAAGTAACTTGGCATCAATAAACACAACTTTTTTCGCCTCGTTTTCCGGAAATGAATCTTCACAAGGAGAGTGAGTAGCTTATTCAGCGGATGTACATTTAACTTGCATATTTTCAGCTTTTGTCCTGAGATTCCCCTACTTTTTTGTCCTCTTTTATACCATTCCATGCTGATTGTGGATACAAATGGGCTGCACTTGTCCAAGGAGCATTCTAGCAGGGGAAAAAATCAGGTGTTGTTATTGTGAAACGGTATTAGCAACAAATTATATTTTTTCCATCAGAGTCTTAGCCTGTTGAGCGATCGCCTGCCAATCTCCTGCCTCAACAAACTCTTTGGGAAATAACTGACTGCTTAAACCAACTGCGATCGCCCCGGCTTGTAAAAATTCCTTAGCGTTTTCCAAGGTGACTCCGCCTGTGGGAATCAAGGGAATATTACCTAATGGTCCTTGTATACTTTTGATATAATTAACCCCTCCCACTGCTTCCACGGGAAACACCTTCACACAACTAGCTCCACTCGTCCAAGCATTGACAATTTCTGTGGGTGAAAGCGCACCTGGGATGATGGGTACATTGAGTTTAGCCGCAGCTTGAATCATCACTGGATCTACGTGGGGAGTAAAGAGAAATTGCGCTCCAGATTCGATCGCTGTTTGCATCTGCGGTAAATTTAACAGCGTACCCGTGCCAATCATACTATTGGGTAATTCTATGCGTAGTTGCGCGATTAATTCAGCAGAGCGATCGCTGTTCCAAGTAATTTCGATTAACTGTATTCCTCCAGATGCCACAGCTAAAGCCATTTGGTATGCCAATGACATATCTGAAGCGCGAATCACTGCGATCGCTCGGTGTTGTTGCAGTTTTGATAACCAAAGTTGACCAGACATTTCTCCTATTTCCCCAAGATTTCTACTATTGTTATGGTTATTGTGCATTACAAGCGAGCCATGAGTAATCGAATATCGAAGGATAGAACGATCCTAATTTCTAATTTCCAATTTTCACATACCTCCCCAAGACCTACCTGTGTTACATAATTAACCCGTATTGTCCCATAATATTTTTTGAAAATTTATGTATAAATTGTACAAAGTAGGTGTAAGCTAGATTAGCTTGTTTTTAACTAAGTGCAAATGAATCGGAAGCAATTGTCCTGGAAAACTATCATCAGCTTGCTAATTGTCACAACGGTTGCCACTGCTGGAAGTCTCCCGTACCAAAGTCAAGCACAATCCCTGAGTAGACAAGAATCAAAAACTACATCAGTCTCTAAACCCAACCAAAATCAGCTAGCCGTCCACAGTTTACAAGGACATATATGGGATGTTAAGTCTATAGCTTTTACTCCAGATGGACAAACACTAATTAGTGGTAGTTTTGACCATACAATCAAGCTTTGGAACATCAAGACAGGAAAATTACTCCGCACACTTGATGGACATCAAGATGGAGTGAATTCCGTCGTCATCAGTCCCGATGGGCAGATGTTTGCTAGTGGGGGAGGATCGGCGCAGCCTCATACCGATCAGACAATCAAGCTATGGAACCTCAAAACAGGCAAATTGCTTAGCCTATTAAAAGGTCATTCGCAAGGCATAAGTTCTCTTTGCATTAGTCCTGATGGACAAACACTTGTTAGTGCTAGTTATGATAAGACAATTAAACTTTGGAATCTCAAAACTGGGAAACTTCTAAACACCTTAATCGGTCATTCTAGTTGGGTACAGTCTGTTGCTATCAGTCCTGATGGGCAGATGCTCGCCAGTGGCAGTGGTAGCCCCGATAATAATATAGATACGACTATCAAGCTTTGGAACCTAAAGACAGGAAAACTGCTCCGTACCTTAACAAAAAGTTCTAGCCCAGTGAGTTTTATCGCCTTCAGTCAAGATGGGCAAACCCTTGTGGGTGCTTCAGATCTTTCCATCAACGTTTGGAACATAAAGACAGATAAGCTTCACACATTTACAGTGTCTTCCCTTGGAGATGTCACTTCAACCGCTCTCAGCCCGGATGGGCAGTTCCTTGTCACTACTGCTTTAGATAGTTCAATTAAATTGTGGAATTTGCATACCGGAACACTCCAGAAAATCCTGGTTGCACCTCCCAACAGCAACCCAAATTTTGATCGTCTATATCCTAGTAGCACTGCTTTTAGTCCTGATGGCAAAACCCTTGCTATTGGCCATGGAGGTGGTGCAGCTTTAGCCAATTTTCCTATTGACATTCAGCCAGTGTCTTTCTAGTTGTAGAGACGCTGCAATCATGGCGTCTCTACAGGAGTCAAGATATAAATAATTAAAGATTACCCAGTCTTCGCAAGTCAGAAACGTTACGCTTTTCGATTTTCGCTCCGTGCTTAAACCAGTTTTAGGTAAGACAAAAAAGCTGATATCAAAACTTTTCTTCCATAAATGCCCTCTACCTTTAGTAACAGTCTTAACCGAAAGGCTGATAATTAAAATATAGACTATTGGCTGATAAATAATGGTTTTAATTAAGTCGCCAGCTAGATGAAAACAAATAAAGTTACTTCTACGCTAGTAGGTGATTTTAGAAAATTGGTAGTAATATGCCTCTCCACAGACTTGCAGACTTTGACCCAAGCTACAAAGAGACTTTCGGCGGCGACGATATTAAAGCTTTAGATGTCTACACTGAAGGGGGACAAAAAATAGGTTCAGTGGCTGATATACTTGTCGATCCAGATGGGCGCTTTCGCTATGTAGTGGTTGATACCCAATACGAATCTCTTGATAAAAAAATATTACTACCGATTGGTTTATCTCGTATAGATTACAATACGAAACATGTATATGTAGATGGACTCAGTAAAGCGCAAGTGGAACGTTTACCTGAGTACAAAGACAGTATGGCTGTTGATTACGATTATGAAGAGCAGGTACGCGGGACTTATCGTCCTTCGTCTACTGGCACAACTTTTGATCGCGACACTTACAATTATCAACAAGACTCATCGCTTTACGATTTAAACGATCAAAATCATCAAACTTTCAAACTGTATCAAGAACGTTTGATTGCGAACAAAACCCGTGTCAAAACAGGGGAAGTTACAGTTGGCAAGCATATTGAGACGGAAACCGCCAGGGTGAGTGTGCCTATTGAAAAAGAGCGCGTCGTTATTGAGAGAGTGACACCAACAGCAGCAGGATCAGTTGTCGATTCAAATACAGTTAAGTTCCAAGAAGGAGAAGTCGCACGCATAGAAATTTACGAAGAAACACCAGATATTCGTAAAGAAGCGTTTGTACGCGAAGAAGTTCGAGTTAAGAAAGTTGTAGATCAAGAAATGGTTGAAGCGCAAGAAACAGTTCGTCGAGAAGAATTAGATATTAGCACTGAAGGAGATTTACCGATTAATCAAACAGGTACCAATTTAACTGACCGTATTTAAATCGTCTCCTGAGAAACCTACCATCCTTAATTGTGGAGTAAATATTTTTTATGTAGGCAGCTACAGTAATCATAAACTCGGTTTATCAAATAAGCCGAGTTTTTTTGGCATTATTCGCCGTAAAAATTCCTGCATAAATTCTTAGAAAAAATTAATAAATATATGACTTGATATAAGTTAAGTCCTTCGTAAGGAAGAGAGGATTTATTTAATTATTTTTTATATTAGTAATTAAGAGATAAAAGTAAATTGAAGGGGAAATACATGGTTCTTCATAAACTTACAGAATTTGACCCAAATTACCGCGAAACCTTTGAAGGTAATGATATCAAGAATATGGGTGTATATGCAGAAGGTACCGATGAAAGAATCGGTAGTATTAGTGATGTCTTAGTAGACGAAGAAGGTCATTTTCGCTATCTAATCGTTGATTTAGGCTTTTGGATTTTTGGTAAGAAGGTGTTACTACCAGTTGGCCGTTCTCGCGTAGATCACAATGCTGATCGTGTTTATGCTGTAGGTATGACTAGAGCGCAAGCAGAGAACTTACCAGAATACGATGAGAACCAGACTCTTGATTATGACTATGAAGAAAGAGTGCGTGGTGGATACCGTTCTTCTGCAAACTATGCAAAACCTGTAGAAACATCAGCACCAATAAATGTTTCAACACCTTTAGAAGCAGAAGCTTCTGCTCCTCTGAATACAAATTACCAAGCTTATCAAGCACCAAGTGTTGTTGAAACGCCCATAGCTACACCAACTCCAACTTACAATCGCGACGCATACAAATACGAAGGAGAGCCTTCCTTGTTCAATATGAATGAACAGGATCATCAAACTTTAAGATTGTATGAGGAACGGTTGATTGCAAATAAAAGACGCCAGAAAACTGGTGAAGTCACGATTGGTAAACACATTGAGACAGAGACTGCAAGAGTTGCAGTTCCGATAGAAAAAGAAAGAGTTGTTATTGAGAGAGTGACTCCAGACAACGCAGGTAGAGCTGTTCCCGCAGGAGAAGCAAACTTCCGCGACGGTGAAGTTGCCCGTATGGAAGTATATGAAGAAACTGCTGATATTCACAAAGAAACTGTTTTACGTGAAGAAGTCAGAGTGAAAAAAGTTGTAGATCACGAAACGGTTCAAGCTCAAGATACAATTCGTCGTGAAGAATTGGATATAAATACTAACGATCTTCCGGTTGAAGAGCGGTAGACGCTAATAAGTTCAGTTAGTGCTGAACAAGCCTTTACAAATCTTTTATGGAACGTCTATACATCCTTTAAATAATTTTCAATAATGTCAGTCTAACCATTGTAATTAATGTTTATTGATGGTTAGTGACATGACGCAAAGCTCAGACCGATAAAATATGATACAGGTAAAGTGTTATTAACTTTACCTGTATTTATATTAGTAGTCATATCTAAGTTGTGTAACTATCGTGAAGACTGCTAATATTTAATAGCTAGTCGCTAGTGACTCCTTTGGAAAGGAGTTTAGGTGGATGCTCTGGGAGTTAACCAAGCAATATTGAGTAGTGAGCAATTAACAAAAAATGCTTTCGTTGAAAAACTTATTTAGATAAAAAGTAAAATCGGTTAACTGGACTTGTTTGAACGGGAAGTAAACTATCTGTTCATTTTTACTGCCCTGTTACACATGACTTGTGTCCTTTTAGATCGGGCACATATTCATCAGCTTCCATATATATTATGAGGTTTTATGAATAACAAAACAATTCTTCAAGAAAAATATTCAGGGACTCAAAACGCTCGAATTAGTACAGTACTAGAGAATCTGAGGAAAAAAGTCAAAAATTTTGTGGTTGTGGATAACCACGGCCAGCTAGTCGGGGAGGTTCGAGATTTAATTATTGATGCGAATCGTCAACTAAACATTGTTGTCTCTAAAATAGTTAATCACGGAAGCAATGGCTTATATAGATTAAGTAGTAAGCTAGTTAAGAAGATCGATCCCCAAATTCAACGTATTTTTCTCAACATTGATAACTCACAAGTACAGGATTTGCCAGAATATAAAGAGAGAGAGAGTACAGACGGAGTCATGGAACAAAATTTAACAGATATGGAACAAAATCCTGACAATTTTTCGGAATTACCAGTAGTCGTAGAAAACAATAGTGAAATAGAGTTCGGAGAAGAAAATAAAGTAGAAGAAGAAATTATCCGGTTGTTGGGAGAAAGATTAGTTGTTGAGCGAAGTAAGCGTAAAGTTGGAGAGGTAATTGTTCGCAAAGAAATAGAAACCAGGATGATACAAGTTCCTGTCCGGCGAGAAAAGCTTATTGTTGAACAAGTCAGCCCTGAACATAAGCAGCTGGCAGAAATTGATTTAGGGGAAGAAGAAATTTCAGGTCTTGCATTGACATTAGAGGAAACACATCAAGCAGCGAGTTTAGACGGTAGTCTTACTGTCACTGGGGAATTTCAATCTCCTAAAATTGCTAGCTTACTTTTGAATGCGATCGCCTTAGAAAGGAATCACAAATGTAAAAAGGTACGAGTAACAATCGTTGTCGAAGATGAGGAACGTCAGAAAACATACCAAGAGTGGTTTAACCGCACATCAACAAAGGGCTGACTTCTTGCCCAGACGCCAAGCAGTCAGCTACCTGATTAACCTTTATCAACTTATTGGGTAACCGCTCTGTTGGGCTCAGCCTCCATTCAGTATCACTTATAGCATGTGGCTTCCTATAGCCAAATAACTCAGCAGTGTGACTAAGTAGGTGGGCATGAAAAATTGTCGTTGAGGTAAGGCAGCTATGCTGAGGGCAGCTCTGAGTCACGGGAAGAGCGTTTTAACCAAGTTTACGTTTCGTTACATACCTTGAAATTATAGTGCTTACCTACTTAAGTCACACTGTCAAAAAGGGACCACCAGATGAACTGATCTATTTAAGTGTGCGATAGTGTAAAAATAACTCACTTTCAATCTGACGAGTTTCAACAAGATGGAGTTGAGGCGCTTGCGCGGGTAGAAAACCTTCTCCCTCCACTGGAGTAGGTACATTGTGTCCGCCGTAAATGACTGGCCAAATAGTCAACCACCAATCATCAATTCGCCCTGCCTGTACTAACGCAGCAGTTAACGATCCACCTCCTAATGCAACAACTTTATTGATCCCTTTCTCTAACATTAAGGTGTAGGCGCGATCCCAGTTGAGATCTGTATCTCCCAACTCAACTATGTTAGCCAGCTTTTGCAGGGTTGTGGCATCAGGACTGCGTTCCAAACCAGTTCTTGTCGTAAATATCCACCGCTCAATGTCTTGCTGGAAAAAAGGTAAATTAGGTGATAGATCGAGCGATCGCGAAACAACACAGGTAATAGGTTGGGGAGGCTGACCTCGAACACTACGCGCTGCTAGCAGTTCGGGATTCCGAATTGTAAATATTCCTCCCTCAGCGCGAATTGTTCCTGAGCCTATCAATATAAGATCGGCTAAAGATATTTGATATTCAAGATGTGCTTGATCGGCAGGATCGGAATGTCTTGGTGCTTTAGGGTCTACAGCACTAATCTTTCCATCAGCCGTCATGGCAAGAACCACGGTTGTTTGGATGGCTGTCACAGTTACGTTATCATCGATTGCGGACACAGCTTATAAGGATAGCACGCTGAAAACCCTTGAAGATATGGCACTTCATAATGACTGATCTGATCGCGCAATGCCGTTAGTGACAATCCGATACAATCTGCAATAATCTAGGTGTTACCCATTGTCGGGAGTCAACTCATGGGATCTGCTGTTGGGATGGTTGAAGTGCGGGGATTACCGCCGGCACTTGCAGTTGCTGATGTAATGTGTAAAGCCGCCAGCGTTACTTTAGTGAAAATGGAAAAGGTGAGTGGAGCTTATGTGACTATTGTCGTCCGGGGTGATATCTCAGCGGTCAAAATTGCAGTTGAAGCAGGAATCGAAGCAGCTAAAAAAATCCTGCCTCAAAAAGAAGGTGATAAAATATTCCTCTCTTCCCACTACATCCCGCGACCTAGTGAAAATTTGATGGTCGTGTTACCGATCGATTACATAGACTGAACTGGCGAATTTTAATTATCGTTGATGCGTTGTTATTCGTAACGCACTAGCCACATTCAGGAGTGCTTCGGCTGAAGTGCTTAGTAACCCCATAGATAAATCAGCGTGGATTGAAGTAAGGACACATTATTTCTTATGGCACTCTCCTTTGGGAATAAATCTTTTTTTCTTCCATACCTGAAGCTAGGGGCTTCAAACATGAGTGTGCTTAAGTGCAATTAATTTTACTTTTTACGAGTGCACGAGCGCACTGTTTTGGTGAGAATAAATGATGCCAGAAACCCGGTAAGTAAGTGCCTTTACTTACCGGGTTTCTGATTTCTGGCAAATCATTTAGGACAGCTATACCTTCAAATTTGCTCCTTACTCCTGCATCAGAACTTTCAGAGTACGTGGGAAAGCAAAATTTACCTGCTTCTTTACCATAAAGTCCGGCAGCGACAAACCCGAAACTACGATCACAAAGCACGTGTTCATTCCGTTAATACTTTGCTCACAAATGATCCCAGCGCAAAATGTTATTGTATGATTTCAATATTTACAGTGAAAAGTTAGAAAAATCGATAATTGAGTGATTTATAAAAATTATTAAACAAATATTGTGTATATATATTGTTTAGTACTGGCAAGTATTAAGAAATACTTATAACAAAATATTGCAAGTACTTGATTTAATTGCTAAGGTGTGTAGGAATCAACAATTCCGGTATATGCTCCGCCTATTGGAGATGTATGCCCTATGAGGTAGATTGTACTGAGTTATCGCACGAACAAACGTGTAGGGGTAATTTTTTCTCATTGGTCATTAGCATTTACTCTGAAAAAAGAACGAGGATTAATGACGTTTTGAAATAGAAATACAGCATCGATAGGTTCTTTTTGAGTTACGAAACTCTGCTCATGGTAATAGCTAATAGGAAAAAAATCAGCAACTAGCAACGATGAGTTTCATTTTTCAATCACCATTTATTAATTTGTCTTACCCGGTGCTATCAGATGAGGAAGCTGTGATTGTATCTGTAGGCAAAGACTTTATAGTGCGGTAAGACAAGCGAATCTTGAGGTTAAAACCCATGAATATTCAAGGTAAAGTTGTTCTCATAACTGGAGCTTCTCGTGGTATTGGGCGTGCGATCGCTCTCGAGTTAGCAAGGCAAGGCGTCAAGCGGCTGATATTGATGGCACGTGATCGCTACAAATTAGCTGAAGTAGCCAAAGAAATTGAGGCGATGGGCGTAGAAGCCGTAGCTATGGGAATCGATTTAACGAAGCCCATTTTTGTAAATGTTGCTTGTGCCCAAGTTTGGCGGAGTTATGGCCCGATTCATCTGTTGATTAATTGTGCAGGAGTCGCTCATCAAAACTCCTTTTTACAATCAAAATTGCCGCAGCTTCAAGAAGAACTCTCTCTAAATTTATTAGGAACTTACACAATGACTCATCTGCTAGCCAGACGCATGGCAAGCCGAAGAGAAGGGACAATTGTCAATGTCTCGAGTTTGATGGGGAAAGTGGCTGCACCGACTATGGCAACATATTCAGCAACCAAGTTTGCAATTTTAGGATTTACCCAAGCCTTGCGTCGCGAATTAGCGGAAAATAACATCCGAGTGATAGCATTCATGCCTTCCCTTACTGATACAGACATGGTGAGGGACTTAGAATTATTCCGTTGGGTGATGCCCATGACGCCTGAGAAAGTCGCTCAAGCACTGATTGTCGGACTACAAAGGGATTCACCAGAAATATTAGTTGGATGGCAAAGTCACTTAGCCGTCTGGTGTCAATATCTTGCGCCTTGGTTGCTAGAGAAGATTTTACAGATGGCAAATCCACAAGCACCAAGAAGACTAAGGCTTTTTGAAAAACTGAGACAACTACTTACGCTTAAACCTGGTTTATTCAGCAATATCCATCGTTTTAGCGATTTGTCTTTATTTAGAAATCTGCTTTCTTTTATGTCCGCAGACAAGTTGTGAGAAATAGGAGCCAGGAGTGATAATTCTCTCTGGCTCCTGCCCCAATACTGCGTAGGATAAGCTCTTTTTTCCTCCCCTGCATCCCCAGCCATCCCCTGCCCAAGAACTGCTTGTTTCAACAGATAAATTTCTTAACCGAGTAGTATTGGCTCCTGCCCAATCAAAGTAGAGGCAACAAAATCTCAAATTCAGTACCTTTGCCAAGTTCTGAGCGCAAATTTAATTCGCCGCCATGTCGGGAAGTAATAATTTGATAGCTGACTGATAAACTAGTTTCTTTATCAAGCCGTTTTTCAGCAGTAAAAGAATCAATAATTTCCTGTTTCAACTGTGGAGACATTCCCGAACCATTGTCAATAATGCGAATTGAAACCCAGCGCGGAGGTAGTACGTCTGCTTTAGTCGTTTCTCGGGAAATGACTTTTGTCACAATCTCAATTTGCGGTTTGTTAGTAGTGATTGTATAATCCGGATTTAACTGATGTCTTACTGCTTCATTAAGCAACGTATCTACTGCTTGACTCAAAATATTCATAAATACTTGATTTAACTGCCCAACATAGCAATATACTGGAGGCAGTGGAGTGTAATTTTTAACTATTTTAATTTCTCCATTAATTCTGCTATTTATTAATAATAATATATGCTCAATACATGTATGTAAATCTGTTGGCTTAGGATAAACTTCATCAATATGACAAAAATTTGGTAAACCTGTGACAAGTTTTTTTAATCTCTCTGCACCAACGCGAATACTTGCAAGTACTTTTGTTATATCTTGTTCTAAAAACTCAAATTCAATCTCTTCTTTGAAACGTTGTATTTCTCCAGAAGTATCAGATAGTTCTTTCTCATAAGCTGCTATTAGCTGAATCAAATCTTGGTAATAATTGCAAACATGACTTAAGTTACCGTAGATAAAGTTAACAGGATCTAAAATTTCATGTGCCACCCCGTCTACCAAACGCCCTAAACTCGCCATTTTCTCATTCTGAATCATTTGAGCTTGGCTGCGTTCATACCGCACTTGAGTTTCTATCCCCCGAATTTGCCAAGAAGCAATATTCAATTCTTGTACATCTAATAACTTATACTTATTAGATGCCGTTTGCACGACCACGGGTTCCGCAAAAAGTTCAGGAGATCGCTTCAACACTAATTGCATCGCTGTCAAAATTGGCATAGTCTCTGGAAGCAGCAAAATGGCTTTGGAAACGTAGCTATAGAGCAAACTTAGCGGTTGGTGGAAAAATAACTCTTGTGCGTAGGGACGAATTAAAAATTCCAGCAGTTGCCGTCGCGAAATCATACCCACATACTTTCCCTCCTCTAATAGAATTGCTCCTGGTATGAGTGGGGATTTTTCCAAAAATTTCGCAACTTCCACACCAGTACAGCTCGTTTCTACCGCAAAGTCATACATTGACAGTTCTTGGAGGGTTGACTTACTCTCGAGATCGCGATTGCTTCCAACAAACAAAAATGGTGGCGACATATCCGCAATGAATTCTTTTGGCACTGAAAACTTTATACAGACAGGTAAACAACAGGTTAACATTTTATCTGTTGCCAGTCTCTATTTCAATGGGAGTGGGGAGTTGAAGAGCTCCTGCGGTGTGATAACTCGTTTACAGACACGACATGTCGTGTCTCTACATCTTCTGACTCATATCTCCTGATTCCATTCTGATGATCGTTCGGGTTTATCTTAGTGCCAATCCCTCTGCATTTTTTGTTCAGAATATTACTTGTATGTCATTGACTATATCTGGTAACATACACTGCCAGAAACAGCCAGAATCGATCAGGAGTAACAAGCAAAGGCGATCCCCAATATTCAGAAACTGTAAAACATTTGTAAAAAGACATCTAACGTAATATAAAATAAACCCAAAATGTAGTAGGTAAAACGATAGGTAAATAAACAGTGATTGCGAATTTGCGTACTCGTGTTTCTCAATTGGAACCATTGATAAAGTTTGACCATCAAGGAATACGATTCATACAAGTACATAAAAGCAGGTAGAAGCATCTGAGAGTGATTGCTAAACATGACTAAAGTCATACTGGCAATCTGGCAATTAGCTACGAACTCTCACAAGTTAGCATTATTTTTACCTTGTTTGTCATTCCGATAACTTTAGAACTTAACACCGCTTTAATCAGCGTCACACATGAATCAATTAAACAATGGTTTCACACTATTCCTAAGTCTATTAGTAGAGGCGATGCCTTTCTTATTACTAGGGGTTTTATTCTCCAGTTTGCTGCTGTTTTTTGTCGATGAACGCAAACTGGTAGAAAAAATGCCTAAAAACCCCTTTTTGGGTGCGCTATTTGGTAGCCTGATAGGTTTTTTGTTTCCAGTGTGTCAATGTGGCAACGTGCCGGTAGCACGGCGGATGTTGATGCAGGGAGTACCCATACCCGTAGCAATAGGCTTTTTGCTAGCGGCACCGACAATTAACCCAATTGTGATTTGGGCCACTTGGACGGCATTTCGCGAACAGCCAGAAATAGTCGTGTTTCGAGTCGTGTTTTCTTTAGCGATCGCAATGATTATCGGCTTTGTGTTCAGTTGCCAAAAGGACTTAAATCAGGTACTGCAACCAGCGCTTGCCCGTCATCTAAAATTTAATCCACCCGCGAAAGCTGAACCAAAACGTCGTCAGGAAGGTAATTTGGTTAAACAAGGAGCTGCGGTACCTACTTTGTTGCAATCAGGAACTTATTTGCTGGGCGGACACGCAGGGCAATCTTTACGTATGGATGCAAATACTACAGTCGCCCCAAGTTCCAATAAACCTCGGGCAGACAAATTGCAGTTGGTAGTAGATAATATTGTACAAGAATTGCGGGAACTGGGAGGAGTACTGGTGATCGGCAGTGCGATCGCTGCATCAATTCAAGTACTAGTTCCTCGGGACATTATTCTCAGCCTGGGTTCTGGGCCTTTCAGTTCGATCATTGCCATGCTTATACTGGCAACGGTGGTGTCAATATGTTCGACAGTAGATTCATTTTTTGCTCTGTCCTTTGCCTCAACTTTTACTAGTGGTTCATTGTTGGCTTTTCTAGTCTTTGGACCAATAGTGGACATTAATAGCATTAGTTTAATGTTATCAGTTTTTAAACCCAAAACTGTCGTCTACTTATTTGTTTTAGCAGCACAGCTGACATTTTTATTCACACTGTTTCTGAATTTACATGTCATTTAGCTTTTGTTGAGTGTTAGTTGTTAATCGTTGATTATTATTAGGAACGACTAACCACTAACGACTAAGCACTAATCATTAATTCATAACCCATGACTTCAATCCCAAATCAAAAATTAAGAGTTAGAAATAAATTAAATCCTTGGCTAGATGTCTTGGCAATTGTTGCTTGGGGAGTTTTAATCTTTAAATACTGGCTGACAGGGAAATTAAACTTGTTGATTCACCCTCATTACTTTTGGTTAGCGATTTTGGGGGCAGTCGGCTTGTTAGCTGTCGGGTTATTTAAGGGGAGGCAGTTGTTGCAGCGTCGCCAAGCGGTTGAGAACAGCGCCCAGCATATATCTATGTTTCCGCCCGGTTGGGGTAGTAAGTTACTTTTAGGAGCGGCAATACTGGGATTAATTGTTACACCCCAAGTCTTTGCTAGTCAAACGGCTCTACAGCGAGGTGTGACTGATTTAGTAGGAGTGACACGCCCTCAGCCTCAAGCATTTCACGCTTCTACTCGTCCAGAAGAACGATCTCTCGTCGATTGGGTACGTCTGCTTAATGTCTATCCCGAGCCAGATGCATATGCAGGACAAAAAGTAAATATTAAAGGCTTTGTTATTCACCCACCAGATTTGGGGAAAGAATATTTGTTTCTGGCAAGATTTGTGATAACTTGCTGTGCTGCAGATGCTTACCCAGCAGGCTTACCTGTTAAACTGCCAGCAACAAAAGAATCTTACCCAGCTGATAGCTGGTTAGAAGTCGAAGGACAAATGAGCACTGAAACTCTATCAGGCAAACGTCAACTTACTGTCGCCGCTACCTCCTTGAAAAAAATTCCTCAACCCAAAGATCCCTATAGTTATTAATTATTTGTTCCTTGTTATTTATGACAAATAATCAACAAGCAATGAATATCACTAATGACAAATAACTAATGATTACTAAAAAAGCGTTTACTCAACCAATAGATCGTGTGGCGATCGCATTAATACTCCTACTTAGTTTATTAATTGGGTTTTTAATATTACTTGGTGATGGAGTTAAACCGAGTGTTCGGAATTTTAGCTGGCAGAACCAACAAATTGGCGCAGACGATACATCTTTTACCCTCACTTTTAGTCGTCCAATGGACACAAAAAGTGTGGAAGATCATATCACAATCGAGCCACCCCTAGCGGGTAAAATCAGTTGGGCAGCACGGCGGATGGCTTATACGCTTCTGACTCCAGCACCTTATGGAACAACTTATAAAGTGCATTTGCAAGATGCTCGAGATCAATTCTCTGAAAAAGAAGCAAAACCCAGGACGCTCCAACCGTTTACAGGCAGTTTTCGCTCGCGCGATCGCGTCTTCCTTTACATAGGTGCCGACAATGAAGATAAGGGAAAGTTAGTTCTTTACAACTTGACGCAAGAGCAGAAAAGAGTACTTACTCCGAAAGACTCAGTTGTAACAGATTTTAAACCATTTCCAAATGGGGAGAAAATTTTATTTTCTGCTCATCCCGCAAATACCCAAGATACTCTTTCGGTTCAGCTTTTTACAGTGACAACAGGTATTGCCTCACAATTTGGTCACGATGCAGAACCACCCGGTAAAATTGACTTGGTTTTAGATAATAAAGACTATCAAAACCTAAAATTTGACTTATCATCGGACGGGCAGACGATTGTTGTTCAGCGCGGTAAAAAAGATAATCCAGGTGACTTCGGGTTGTGGTTTATGTCAGCAATAAGTAACAATTCTGAAGAAAAACCAGTTCCCAAGCGCCTGCAAAGCCAACCTGGGGGAGACTTTACGATTACACCTGACAGTAAAGCCGTAGCAGTTGCCCAAGGACAGGGAGAAGCAATTTTACCTCTACAGACAGATGCGAACAAACCATTAGATTTTCTACCACAATTTGGCTTGCTACAGGCTTTCTCCAAGGATGGTACGCAAGCAGCAATGGTCAAATTTAACACGGACTATACCCGTGATTTATTTTTAGTAACGAACCAAGGCGTGCAGAAACAATTGGTACGTACTAAAGGCTCAATTCTCAGTTGTCAGTTTGATACTGCTTCACCTACGCTTTACTGTTTGCTGACACAGGTTTTACCTGGAGAATCATATCTTGAACAGCCATATTTAGTTGCATTCGACCTCAAAACCTGGCAACAGAAACCACTTTTAGTGCTACCCGCAGCTCAGCGGAACGTGCAAATGAGTTTAGCACCAGATGGTTTGGGTTTGTTATTTGACCAAGTGGTACCACTAACAAATACCACGACATCATCGGCAAATATTTTGACAACTGATGATGGTCAGGAAATTGCTACTAGTAGCTTGTGGTTAATGCCTCTGCTACCTGTCTTTGATCCTACAGCAGCCGCTGAGCTTAAACCAGAAAAACTTCCCTTGGCTGGATTGCATCCCCGATGGCTTCCGTAAAAAGTAAAAAGAGAATCCCCTTAATTAAAAGATGCTGTTGGCGAATTAACTAGAGGTTTCAGCCCTCCTCTCTTTGTCATAGAGCGTTTCAATGTTTTTAATGCTCAACAATCTTATGTTGACTTTAATGACTGTGCGTTCGCTTATTTTAAGATCCGGAGGGGAATTAAAGCCTTAATGTAAAAGGAAAAAGGGTATTTTTAAGTAAACCATTATTTGTCAGTAAAATTTATGACCATCACAGCTATGCTCCCAAAGGCGAGCAATTGGGCACAGGCATAGCAAAAATCATAAAATGGCGCTTATGCTCTGTGCGAGACAAAAATGCCTGAATCGATTGAATCGCCACCGATTACAAGCCCTGTAAACAGATCGACAGTGCCTTGAATCGCTGAGACAGGCCTAATAATGCGGTGTCCTCATTCAAATGAAACCCACTATAAAAAAAGCTCCTGCTTTTACACAGGAGCATTTGATTAATAATCAGTAATCAAAGAAATCTAGAAACCTAGTCGAGTTCCTTCATGAACATTACTGGCTCGGTTTCACGGTTAATACCTCTCTCAAAACCACCAGCAGCTGCACGGGCGCGGCCGGCGTGCCACAGGTGACCAATGAGGAAGAAGAAACCTAAGACGAAGTGAGAAGTCGCCAACCACGCTCTTGGAGATACGTAGTTGAAGGAGTTAATTTCGGTTACTACACCACCTACGGAGTTAAGAGAACCCAAAGGAGCGTGAGTCATATATTCAGCAGCACGACGAGCTTGCCAAGGCTGAATATCGTTCTTGATTTTGTCTAAGTCAAGCCCGTTAGGACCACGTAGAGGCTCTAACCATGGACCACGGAAATCCCAGAAGCGCATGGTTTCACCACCGAAGATGATTTCACCAGAAGGAGAACGCATCAGGTATTTACCTAGACCGGTAGGACCTTGAGCAGAACCGACGTTGGCACCCAAGCGTTGGTCACGGATCAAGAAGGTCAAAGCTTGAGCCTGTGATGCTTCTGGACCAGTAGGACCGTAGAATTCGCTAGGGTAAACGGTGTTGTTGTACCACACAAACAGACAGGCAATAAAAGCCATCAGGGAGACAGCGCCTATGCTGTAGGAAAGGTAAGCTTCACCAGACCAGATAAAGGCGCGACGTGCCCAGCCAAAAGGCTTAGTGAGAATGTGGAAAATACCACCAGCAATGCAAATCAAGCCAACCCAAATGTGACCGCCGACAACATCTTCTAAGTTATCAACACTGACAATCCAACCCTCGCCACCGAAGGGAGACTTCAGTAAGTAACCAAAGATGACTGCTGGGTTCAATGTCGGATTGGTAATGACGCGAACATCACCACCACCTGGTGCCCAAGTATCGTAGAGACCGCCGAAGAACATTGACTTCAGTACTAACAGCAGGGCACCGCATCCTAAGATGATCAGGTGGAACCCAATGATAGTCGTCATTTTGTTCTTATCTTTCCAGTCATAACCAAAGAAGGAGGAATACTCTTCTAAGGTTTCCGGACCGCGAACGGCATGATAGATACCGCCGAAACCAAGAACTGCTGAGGAAATAAGGTGCAGTACACCGACAACAAAGTAGGGGAATGTGTCAATAACTTCACCACCTGCACCAACACCCCATCCCTGAGTTGCTAGGTGAGGTAGCAGGATCAAGCCCTGCTCGTACATGGGCTTTTCGGGAATGAAGTGAGCGACTTCAAACAAAGTCATCGCTCCTGCCCAAAAGACAATTAAACCTGCATGGGCAACGTGAGCGCCCAGTAATTTACCTGACAGGTTGATCAAACGCGCGTTACCAGACCACCAGGCAAAGCCAGTGGATTGCTGGTCGCGACCACCAATAACTACGGATCTACTATTAGAGAGCGTTACCACGTGGTAGTACCTCTTCGGGGAATATAAATTGTTCGTGAGGCTGATCTTGAGGAGCCATCCAAGCGCGGATACCTTCGTTCAGCAAAATGTTCTTGGTATAGAAAGTTTCAAATTCTGGATCTTCTGCTGCCCGCAATTCTTGCGACACGAAGTCGTAAGCTCGCAGGTTGAGTGCCAAACCAACGATACCAACTGCACTCATCCACAATCCAGTGACTGGCACAAACAACATGAAGAAGTGTAACCAGCGCTTGTTAGAGAAAGCAATTCCGAAAATCTGTGACCAGAAACGGTTTGCCGTCACCATCGAGTAAGTTTCTTCAGCTTGTGTCGGATTGAAGGCACGGAAGGTGTTAGATCCTTCTCCATCTTCAAACAAGGTGTTTTCCACTGTCGCACCGTGAATGGCACACAGCAAGGCACCACCTAGGATACCTGCCACTCCCATCATGTGGAAGGGATTCAGTGTCCAGTTGTGGAAACCTTGTAGGAATAGTATGAATCGGAAGATTGCGGCGACACCAAAGCTTGGTGCAAAGAACCAGGATGATTGTCCCAGGGGGTACATCAAGAATACGCTGACGAATACTGCAATCGGTCCGGAAAAGGCGATCGCGTTATATGGACGTATTCCTACCAACCGCGCAATTTCAAATTGTCTCAGCATGAAGCCAATCAATCCAAACGCTCCGTGAAGCGCTACGAATGGCCACAGGCCTCCTAACTGAACCCACCGGGTAAAGTCTCCTTGGGCTTCTGGTCCCCACAACAGCAACAGCGAATGTCCCATGCTGTCTGCTGGTGTCGATACTGCCACTGTGAGGAAGTTACATCCTTCCAAGTAGGATGATGCCAACCCATGGGTGTACCAAGATGTTACGAATGTTGTACCGGTCAGCCAACCGCCCAATGCTAGGAAGGCGCAGGGAAATAGTAATATTCCCGACCAACCTACAAATACAAAGCGATCGCGCTTCAACCAGTCGTCTAGAACGTCAAACCACCCTCTTCTACTGGGTGCACGTCCAACTGCGATGGTCATTGACTAAACCTCTTTTTTACTAAAATTACCACGTTTTATGACAGTGGCAGGTAGAGCCATTGCTGGTCAACCAAGGTGCGACTGCCATGAGGAATTAAGGTTTTTTTTGACAATCTTAACTGCCGCGAGGCTAGTTGAGATTATGAGAAGGAGCCGCTTAGTCAGTCAGCATTTCTCACCTTTTTACGCCATAACCGCTACCAAAGCTAGTTATTTAACTAATAGTAGCTTAACAATTGTTAATTTATCACAATTTTGTTATGGTTTATATTCAATCTTTTTTTACAGGATGCAGTATTTCACACGAACATACTATTTATTATTAATATCAGAATTTTTACAATTGGACACACAATTTCTCATAAATCTTAAACAAGGAGTCAGCGAGGAATGAATCATCCTTAACATAGCTCTGGTTGAACAAGAGAAGCCAAGTAAGTCATATATGCTGATACACTCAAGGCTAAAAGCTTTCGCGGATTCGTTAAACTTGCTATATGTACTGCTTCAGTGGCAGACTTTCGACAGAGAATATCATATGCCAAGGTAGTTCAATGACGACATCAACAACCATAAACAAGGGCGAGTCGCCAAACGGCGATAGTTCGGCACGCATCCTCCATCAGGAGATACTCGGTTCTCGTCGGTTTAGCAACTACTGGTGGGCAACTATCGTCCTTTCGGGAGCTACAGGCTTCTTACTAGCAGGAATTTCTAGTTATTTGAGAGTAAATTTACTTCCATTTAGTGACCCAACTCAACTTATCTTCTTCCCACAAGGGCTAGTCATGGGATTATACGGTGTTGCGGGCTTACTTCTGAGCTTGTACCTTTGGTTAGTGATATTATGGGATGTAGGAGGCGGATACAACGAGTTTAATCGGGAAACGAGTTTAGTCAAAATCTTCCGTTGGGGATTCCCTGGCAAAAACCGTCGTATAGAACTTATCTTTCCGCTAAAAGACGCGCAATCTATCCGTGTGGAAATTAGAGGAGGTTTGAATCCCAAGCGGGCAATTTCCCTGCGTGCTAAAGGTCGTAGAGACATTCCTCTCACACGCGTAGGTGAACCAATGTCATTAAAAGATTTGGAAATTCAAGCA
Source organism: uncultured Scytonema sp. (assembly GCA_937873135.1). Taxonomy (GTDB): domain Bacteria; phylum Cyanobacteriota; class Cyanobacteriia; order Cyanobacteriales; family Nostocaceae; genus Rhizonema. Next base: position 28,740 of record CALMVQ010000298.1, read on the forward strand.
GCAGAGTTGGCTCGCTTTTTGGGAGTACCACTAGAAGGACTGTAAGCATGAGCGCCTACAGTGCCGTCAGCTAACAGCAATTCGTGATATGGCTTGTAAGTATATTTAAGTCAGATGCTGATAGTGGAGTACTGATGGCTGAATGCTGATAAAGGTTTTTGGATTTTGAATTGTTCACTGAGTATACAATTAAAGATCTAACTAACCTGAAATTTCTTCTGGGTATGTAACTGAACAATGCAGTTAAAAATTTCACGATTTGTCGTTACTCTTTTGATTGTTAGTGTGTTGATGTTGGGTGGCTGTTCAACAAATCAGGTCACCGCTAACTCTTCATCAGCATCCACAACGACTGAGGCAAACACACAAACACTCACAGAGAAAACATTTGTATCTGAAGACACAAGCGAAACTGGAATGCAAGATTTACCTAGACTCGAAGGCAAGGCGACTGTGGTGATGACCGTAAAAGGTTCACCAATTACCATTGAAGTAGACGGTGTTGATGCACCAATCACTGCTGGCAACTTTGTAGATTTAGTCCATCGTGGCGTCTACGACGGTTTAGTTTTCCATAGAGTTATACGTCAACCGGAACCGTTTGTGGTTCAAGGTGGCGATCCTCAAACTAAAGATCCTAAATTTTCCGGTGCTGCAGGAACAGGCAGTTTTACTGATCCAAAAACGGGACGTGCTCGCTATATACCTCTAGAAATTAAGTCAAAAGGGTCACAAAATCCAATTTACGATAAGACTTTCAAAGAAGCAGGTATTACTGAGCCGCCAGTCTTACAGCATAAGTTGGGTGCAGTCGCGATGGCGCGATCGCAAATGCCGAACTCAGCTTCCTCTCAGTTCTACTTTGCTTTAGCCGATCTTAAATTCCTCGATGGCGACTATGCTGTGTTTGGCAATGTCACAAACGGAATGGATGTTGTTAACAAGATTCAACAAGGCGATCGCATTGACTCTGCGAAAGTCACAAAAGGTTTGGAACATTTGAAAAACGGCGGAAAATAAAAAATAGGGAGTGAGGAATATGGGATAGGAGGGAAGAGTAATTTTTCACGCTCTACTACCCATTACCAACTCCCTGATGCCATGCGTGCTCCACGGGGGAACTCCCACAGGCAAATGGCTTATCCCCATTCCCTAAATTAAAACTTGGTTGCAGTTGTTGTCACTGGTATTGGTTTAGTTTGCTCTTTGGGTGCAAGCGTAGAAGAGATCTGGCAACAATTAATAGCAAGTTACTCTGGAATTAAGTTGCATCAACCGTTCCCAGAACTAGGACTACTTCCTCTTTCTTTGATTGGGAAACAACCAGCACACGTGAGAACGTTAACTCAACAGGTTGTTTCATCTGTTTTGAGAGACGCGGGTTTAGTTCCTCCTTTGCCAAACTGTGGAGTGGTTATTGGATCGAGTCGCAGTCATCAAGCATCGTGGGAGAAGATGGCACGGCAGATGTATTCGAGGAGTGAAAGAGAGGAACAGAGGGAGAGTGTGGAAAAACTCACGGAGTATCCCGATCCCCCCCTCTCGGGATACTCGCCGATCGCGTGGCTAGATAATTTACCGCATATGAACGCGATCGCAGCTGCTCGACAAATTGGTGCGACTGGGGTGGTGTTAGCACCAATGGCAGCTTGTGCGACGGGAATTTGGGCGATCGCTCAAGCTGCGTTACTAGTGCAAAGCGGGCAATGCCAACAAGTGATCGCCGGAGCAGTAGAAGCACCGATTACACCTCTGTCGATCACTGGCTTTCAGCAGATGGGAGCATTAGCGAAAACAGGGGCTTATCCTTTTGACAGGCAACGGGAAGGCTTGGTGTTGGGAGAAGGTGCGGCTGTATTTGTCTTGGAATCAGCACAATCCGCAAAGCAGCGTCAGGGAAAGGTTTACGGTCAAATTCTTGGTTGTGGCTTGACAGCAGACGCATATCATATTTCATCAATAGAACCTGAGGGAAGAAGTGCGATCGCTGCGGTGAAACAATGTCTGGAGCGCAGTCGCCTGAATAAGAGTGATATTGACTACATTCACGCTCATGGCACGGGCACTCTTCAAAATGACCGTGTAGAGAGTTCAGTGATTCAAAGATTATTTCCCCAACCAGTTGCAGTCAGTTCTACCAAAGGGGCTACAGGTCATACACTTGGAGCATCAGGAGCTTTAGGTATAGCCTTTAGTCTCATGGCATTAAAGCATCAAATATTACCACCTTGCGTAGGATTAAAGCAACCAGAATTTGATTTAGATTTAGTGAAGACAGCCCGAGAAAGTCAAATCCAACACACATTATGTTTTAGTTTTGGATTTGGAGGTCAAAATGCAGTGGTAGCTTTAAGTCAATATTAAAAGAAACTAGCGATCGCATACCCCATACCCTTGAACGCTAAAAATTGGTATGATATATAAATGTATAAAAGTCCATAAAACTTAAAGATTGTTTATTAATGCTGATATCCTCCTCTAGCTTGTCCAAGGTCAAAAACTTTGTAAAAGAAAAAATATTTTTTGGTAATGAACCCACAACCGATTTAATAGCAATCCTTATTGTCTACTTTGTCCAAGGAATTGTAGGATTGGCACGTTTAGCAGTTAGCTTTTTCCTAAAAGATGAACTGGGGCTGACTCCGGCTCAAGTTGCAGTATTCGTTGGGATAGGCGTTCTACCTTGGACGATCAAGCCACTGTTTGGATTCATTTCTGATGGCTTGCCTATATTTGGCTACCGACGACGTCCATACTTGATTTTGTCTGGGATATTGGGAGCAATTTCCTGGGTAAGTCTGGCAACAATAGTTCACACACCTTCAACAGCCGCATTGGCGATTGGACTTACTTCTCTTTCCGTTGCTGTTAGTGATGTGATTGTTGACTCACTGGTTGTTGAACGCGCAAGAGGAGAATCTCAAGCTAAAGCAGGTTCTCTCCAATCACTTTGTTGGGGTACTGTAGCCTTCGGAGGGTTGATCACTGCTTACCTGAGCGGTATACTTTTAGAGCATTTCACCACCCGCACTGTCTTTTGGCTGACTGCCTTATTCCCTTTGATAATCTCAGCAGTGGCTTGGTTGATTCCTGAATCACCAGTAGATAAAACCGCTGAAAGTAGCTCAAAGCACTTTCAAACGGTGAAGTATCAAATGGGGCAACTACGTAAAGCCGTTACTCAGAAATCAATTTGGTTACCGACAGCATTTCTCTTCGTGTGGCTTGCCACCCCGACTGCAGAATCAGCGTTTTTCTTCTTCACAACAAATGAACTGCATTTTGAACCAGAATTTTTGGGACGAGTGCGTTTGGTGACAAGTTTTGCCTCTTTAATAGGTGTTTGGATTTTTCAACGTTTCCTCAAAAGTGTTTCCTTTCGGGTTATCTTTGGCTGGAGCGCTGTGATCTCGGCTGTGTTGGGCATGACAATGTTGGTGTTAGTCACTCACACAAATCGCACTCTTGGTATAGATGACCATTGGTTTAGTATCGGTGATAGTCTTATTCTCACTGTCATGGGGGAAGTTGCCTACATGCCCGTGTTGGTTCTTGCGGCAAGGCTTTGTCCTCCAGGAGTGGAAGCAACGTTGTTTGCCCTCATAATGTCAGTGCGGAACTTGGGAGGATTTATTTCCTACGAACTAGGAGCAGTGCTGATGCATTGGTTAGGAATTACGGAAACTAACTTTAATGCCATGTGGCTGTTGGTGATCATTACGAACCTGAGCAAACTATTACCACTGCTATTTCTTAATTGGCTTACTACGACAGACTCCCAAAACCAGACACCAACATTTCCAGCAGCATCAGCAGAAGATGGGAAATTAGCAATCAGCAATTAGCAATCAGCAAAATTTACAGACAGTTGGTATGCAGAGTTTTCAACTTTACGAACGCGCCTCTACAGTTCCAGAAACGTCCTACACTCGTGGAGATTGGCGAACAGGATATGAATCCTTAAAGCAGGAGTTTGATTATTGGATTGATCATGTTGAAGGACAAATTCCTCCAGAACTACAGGGTACATTGTTTAGAAATGGCCCTGGTTTACTGGATGTAAATGGGCAAAGAATTCATCATCCCTTTGATGGAGATGGTATGATTAGCCGCATAACCTTCTCTAATGGTCGTGCCCATTTCCGCAACCGTTTTATCCACACCGCCGCTTATCTAGAAGAACAAAAAGCTGCCAAAATTCTTTATCGCGGTGTTTTCGGTACACAAAAACCAGGGGGTTGGTGGAATAATGCCTTTGACTTTAAACTGAAAAATATTGCTAACACCAATGTTATTTATGTAGGTGGTAAACTGCTAGCACTATGGGAAGCGGCTGAGCCTCATCGCCTCGATCCATACACGTTGGAAACTTTGGGAAAAGAACACTTCAACGGTGTTTTGTCAGAAGGGGAAGCTTTTGCAGCACATCCACGCTTCGATCCTAGTTGTGCTGCGGATGACGGCGCTTCTTGCATGGTCAACTTTTCCATCAAGCCCGGACTATCGAGTACAATTACTATTTTCGAGCTTGATCTGACAGGTAAAGTATTAAGGAAGCACGCTCATAGTGTTCCTGGTTTTGCCTTCATCCATGATTTTGCTATTACCCCGAATTACTGCATATTCTTCCAAAATTCCATTGCCTTCAACCCCATACCTTTTGCTGTGGGATTACGTGGTGCTGGAGAATGTGTGAAGTTTCAGCCAAATCAACCAACTCGTGTCATTGTTATTCCTCGTACCCCACCCCAATCCCGAGAGCAAGATAGGAGGAACTCAAGAGGAGTACAAATTCTAGAAACCCAATCGGGTTTTGTCTTCCACCATGCCAATGCTTTTGAGGTGGGAGATGAGATTGTGGTTGATTCTATTTGCTACGAATCTTTGCCAGAAGTAGAATCAGGAAGTGATTTTCGGGAAGCAGATTTTGATGCCCTTAAGCCCGGACATCTTTGGCGGTTCCGTCTTAATCTGAAAGAAAAAACTGTCCATGGGGAGTTGACTGTTGACCACTGTTGTGAATTTCCCGCCGTACATCCCAATCATGTGGGACGCCCCTATCGGTACTTATATATAGGTGCTGCTCACGCACAGACTGGTAACTCTCCTTTGCAAGCATTTATGAAAGTTGATTTAGAATCGGGAGAACGACAAGTTTGGAGTGCAGCCCCGCGAGGTTTTGCCAGTGAACCAGTTTTTGTCCCTCGCCCAGGTTCAGAAAAGGAAGATGATGGTTGGGTGCTGGCTTTAGTTTACAACTCTGAACACCATCGTTCAGATGTGGTGATTTTGGATGCCAATGATTTTAGTCAGAAACCAGTAGCACGTTTGCATCTAAAGCATCATATTCCCTATGGCTTGCATGGTAGTTTTACGAACGAGGTGTTTGCCTAATATTACCTTTGTGCATTTAGCCTAAAACCCATCGCTTAAAAGGCGATGGGTTTGACTTATCTTCATATCATGTTCGGTAAATGAGTTATAAATAAAAGATAGGTTCGTAGTTGCGCTTTAGCGCTCTTAAAAGTTTGAGAGCGCTAAAGCGCAACTACAAACATTATTATAAGTGTTCAACAGAACATGATATCAGCCCTCCTGGTAATTCATGTTTGCAGAAATACTGATGGCAGATGTGACCAAGGGCATCGCACCTCTTCATTGTTATCGCTTTTTAATACATCTGCACTGCTATTGACTTCAGTTGCCGACATCTCATAGTTTGTGACACTATTGAGTGCAGAATGTGGGTTACAACTTCCTGTGTATCCTAAAACCGATTGTCTTTGGGTGTTCTCAATCCATCTCAAATGTTAAGAACTATGTGCATCTACTCTTTATCATTTCCAGCAAGAAGAACAATTTCTGATCAAGTAACCATCTTCTTGATAGCTCCAAATGTTTCTGAACAAATGGGAGGAGAAGCGATGAAAGCACTCCAGATTTCTCAGCAGCTTAAGCGGATTCACCCGAATACGATTCAAATAACTCATGAGCGTAACAAGATGGAGATTCGTAGGCATTTGAAGCTAGAGGACGTGCTATTCGTCAAGGATGATTGGATAACAATTTTCCTGTGGAAATCCTTAGTTTTTCAGTGGTTGGTTGATGCTTGGTTTTCTCAAAAAGCCATTGCGATCGCTGAAGATTATGTTAGGGAAAATAAATTAGATCCCAGCAAGGTGATTATTCACCAGACAGAGCCAAACTCCCCGGTAATCCCTCGAACGATCTCTAAAAATTTCTATAACGTTTTCGGGCCTATCAATGGAAACATCTACTATCCCGAAATATTTAGAACGAAAGAAACTTTCAAGACTAAGCTTAGACGTATACTCCATATCCCATTTCAAAAATTTAACAGCCTCTTCTTTCGCGCAATAGCTAAAGCTGATTTGCTTTTCATCGCAGGTGGATCTCGAACGAAAAATTCGATGATCGCGGCAGGGGCACGACCTGAGAAAATGATAGACTGCTTGGACTGTGGTATAAAAGACGAGATCCTCAACCGACCTAGAGTTGAACATAAGGGAGAAAACTTCAAATTTATTCACTTCGGGCGATTAGTATTTCATAAATGTACATTTCTCATTATCGAAAGCTTAGTAAAGACAAAAAATCAAATTTCGTTAGATATTGTTGGTAAAGGGCCTGAGTTGGAACATTGCCAAGCTCTCGCTAAAGAGCTTGGCGTTGAAGATCGCGTGAACTTCTTAGGTTGGTATACTAATCATGACGAACTACTCGATTCCCTGAAAAACTTTCGGGGATTTATCCTTCCCAGCATAGAGGATGCTAATGGCATTGTTGTTCAAGAGGCAATGGCATTAGGACTCCCCGCGATTTGTCTCGATTGGGGAGGACCGCAACTTCTTGTCGAACACGGTGTAACAGGCTACTTAATTGAACCTAAAAATCAAGAATTTATCACTAATCACATCGCAAAGTACCTAGACGAATTAGCCGTAAATGGGGACTTAGCAGAGAAAATGTCTATAGCCTCTCGAGAAAGAGCTCAGAACTGGCGGTGGTCAAGTGTTATGAATCAATGGACTTACTACTATTTAAAACTGCTAACGTGACAGTTTTAAATAGTAGCTACTCCCGAACCGCTATACATGAATACCGATGAGATAAACCGCACACGCACGCGTGATCGCCTGTTCTATCAGCGCGGAAATGCACTCAGGCTTTCAACCTCTGCGTCAGAATATGCCAATGAATTGCAGTGCAAAACTTCCAGGTAAGGGTATGGTTGGGGTACAAAAAGATATAGACCGTATCACCGCCATTTGGCGACAATCTCGCCAAATGTTTGGCTCTGGTGGTAATATGTTGTTTGGCGACTTTACAATTCTTAATGCTATGTTTGCACCAGTAGCTATAAGATTCATAACTTATGAAGTGCAGTTAGATGCTATTGCCAAGGATTATGTTGAGGCAATTTTGGCACTCCCGGCAATGCAGGAATGGATACAAGCAGGTTTGGCTGAGGTAGAAATTATTTCCAATTTTGAGTAGTGTATACTTACATCAAAGCACCAAGAAAAATCGATTCGCATACTCCTGTTAAGGTGATAGGGAGATGGGGTAATTCGGGAATGGGGAATGAAAAAATATGCGGGTTAGTTCAAAAAACCCGCAAGGAATGCATTTTAAGTTGATTGATATTGACTTAACTTATCTGGGAAATCTTGCTAACAGTTCTTCGCGAGATAATTCAATACAAAGACGAGTATAATCCTCTGGCGGTAACTGTAGCATAGGTTCAACTATGCCAAATAATTCCTCATCCAAAGAACCAAAGCGGACTTTTAGCAAATTTTCCACAACTTGGCGTTGTCCTTGTTGTAGTCCTTGTTGTAAAATATTAGTCCTTTCTCGCTCGTAAACTTCTTTAAAGTTCATAATGATCTCCTGATCGTCTTCAGTTATGTCTTCTTGATTTCTTTCTACACTTATACGCCAACTGAAAAGTAGTTCTATAAGGTTTTGGCGTAACGGATTTTCTGGTGTAAGCGCGGCGACTTCTCTTGCTGCATTCTGCTGGACTCTTCCCCGCCCTAGAACTCGACACATGAGAGTTTCATTTGATACTGGTAACTCATTAATCGCCACTATTGCCGTTCTGAAAGATTCATGCAGAAAATACACTCCTTGTGGCCATTTTTGTAGCTCTAGTTTAGCGCCAAAACTCTCCAATAAGGTTTCCGAAGCCGAGGTTGCTAAAATCCACAAACGCGGTAAATTATTCTCTGGCAAAGAAGTTTTTTCTCGCTTCGCTTTCCGCTGTAATTCCCCAAAGTAAGAAAATAGCTTCAGTATGCAATTACGCACCTCTGTTCTGCTAGGTTGATTGCGAAAAGGTTCTAATAAACAACTACTTGCCGTCATTTTACCAAGCAGTCCTAGATATTCTAGCTTAGCTTGGGATGAAGGTGAGGGCGAAAACAAAATATCCACTTGACGAACTTCATCAGTGATTTCTCGGCTAACTTCCACCTTACCGAAAGGTGTTAGTAACTCTTCTAAATATTGTTTTGCAAATTGATCGTGTGGCTGTCGAGTCATTGTTGTTTTGCGATCGCCTTAGGCTTTAAAGCGAATTTTCTTGAATTTTTTATTTTAAATTATTCAAATAACCGATTCAAACCAAAAAATAGCTAGGTTTATTGAAATTACATATTCAAACAATATTTTCATCTTTTTGTCTTGACTAAAAAACTAAGTTTCTGAATATTTATAAAAGTTTTTTCTACGTAAATTTATGGCATTGGCAGTTGCTTTCATACTATTTATAAGGAGACTTCTAAAACGAGTATACGATAAGTAATACCATTTCTTCTCGAACTCTTACCTTTTCTCTTAAAGGCACCCAAAGGAGTAACTCAAGCTTTCACAGGGTTTCCTACTTTTAAAATTTTGCCAGCTTCTGAATCAGACACTTTTGTATTGACGGCTAACCGATAAAAATGATTGAAGCGAGATAAAGTTGTCCAAGAGGGTAAAGACTCTCGTCGCTTCGCAATAAATATTTTCTGAAACTGAGGAAAAGCCTCACCAGTTTTAGAGTTTCGTGTAGGAACAACACAGCGTTGGCAAGGGTTAATTCCCGTAAACAGGACATCTCCTATTTGAAAGTGAACGGAGGAATTTTCTTCACCAAATAATTGCTCCTCCCAAAAAGGTGGTACTCCGTCAATTTCAAGATTGGTTCGCATTCGGAGTCGCACTTCATCAACACTTAATTCTGGAAACCATGATGCCACTGTTTCCAAGGTGGCGATGCTGATGATTGTCGGCCCAGAAGCCTCTGTATCATCAGGAAAGCCAGTGAGGGAATTTTGGACAAATTTAATTGTCAACCCAAAATAATTACATAACCAAGTTTCTAACTCTCTACGTTCTTTGTCAATATGAAAAATAAATTTCTCGCTCTTATTTTGAATTCGCACAGTGAGAATTCTTAAGTCAAGATCCAACGATGATCGCAATAGATGAATTCGAGGATTTCGCTTCCCATTCACAAAGTTACCTTTTTCATCAAACAAAGCAAATTCTCGATCATGTTCTAAGGCACCACTTGTTAGAAGAGTTGCTTGATTTGTGGCAAACCCATCGAAAGATTTGATCGGGTAAATAAAAATGCCTGCTAGATAAGGTGATATAGTTGACATTTTTGCACAAAAATTTACTTATGATTAACCAACGTCAAGACTGCTGATTCACATACATTGGTGGGCACCGCCCATCCCGATCTTACAGCAGTTTTCACATTGATAGACTACAGAACTTGTGTAGGGGCAGGTTTAATATTATATCGGATGTACCCAGATATTATCTACATAAAACCTGCCCCTACTCCAAAACGAACTGCCTCAATTGTGGTCTATACATATGAAAATTGCTGTCAACCCTAATTGTTTCTGTACGCTTGCAGTGGTCTTCCCGTTATAAGATTACCTGTTCTTTCTTTGTATACTTTGCAGTGTTTTAAATAAGTAATTTGGCTCTAAGAGAGTTTAGTTTTTACACCTTCACTTTTCACTTGTAACCGTTCACACTCTCCCCATCTCTCAACGATAAATCAAGGGTTTCGGCGATTTTTCACGGAGGGGAGTGAATAATTACCTTCACTTTTACTAGAACTTTCTAGCAGGTAGTATTCCTCTGTAAAGTAGTAGTGGCTGTGGCGCTCATTCTTGGGAGTCACTCCATTCACCACCTGTCCTAGCACATTTTGACCCGATTTTTCCAACAGATCGCGAGCAAAAGTGGCATTAACAGAATCAACTACCCCTGGTCGAACTACCAACAAAACACCGTCAGCCATTTGACCTAAAGTAGCAGCATCAGCGGCAACTGTTAAAGACGGAGCGTCAATGATCACAAAGTCGTAGTTGGCTGCAAAAGTTTCTATCAAGGCAGCCATTCGTTTTGAGTCTAGGAGAGATGCTGGATTAGGAGGCACGACCCCAGAAGTCAGGACATAGAGATTATCCATGACTTGTTTGACGACTGTTGTAATGTCAGTCTGCCCAACAATCACATTGCTTAGACCTTGGTTACTAGGCAGTTCCCAGATTTGATGCTGAACAGGACGGTACAGATCACCATCTACTAGTAAGACTTTACGCTCCATCTGAGCCATTGCTGTTGCTAAATTAGCAGCTACTGTTGATTTACCTTCTGTAGGTACGGAACTGGTAATAACGATTACTTTTAACTCTTTATCGGCACTGGTAAACTTCAAATTCGCCCGCAGCATACGATAAGCTTCACTCATTGGAGAGCGAGGATTGTCTCTAACAACAAGCCGATGAGTGGATAATTCTGGATCTTGATTGCTGGGAACAGATTTTTTAGACTTGCTAAAAGAAGGAATTACCCCCAATAAGGTCAATCCTAATAATTCCTTGGCTTCTTCAACAGTTTTGATTGATTTATCTTTTACTTCCAAAATATAGGTAGTCGCCAAAGCAGCCAGAATACCCAGTAAGCCTGCACTTATGTACGAAACCATAGGTGAAGAAATAGGTTGCTCGGGAACTTGGGCTTGTGATACCAAGCTGGCGTTACCTAAGTTCTGATTTTCTGCTATTCGGCTCTCTTGCAGTTTTTGTAGCAAAAGTGAATAAGTAGATTGGGATGCTTGTACTTTGCGTTCTAACTGGCGCTGTTGCTGTTCCAATCTGGGTATAATGTTGACTCGCTGTTTGAAAGTAGTTTGGAAGTGAGATAAAGCGGCAGCTTGACTAACTAAGCCCTGACGGGTTGATTCTAATCTTACAAGGTCTGTGGTGAGTTGTTGTTGCTGCTGTCCAATTTGCAAATTGCCATTGAGTTTTGGTTGAGTCTTTCCCAAAACCTGTTTGATTCGCTGTTTTAATATTCCGTTTAAAACCTGTAACTTACTTTCTAAATTCAGAATGTCCGGATGGGTGTCTTGCAAAACAGTACGCCTAGCCGCAAGTTGCGACTCTAGCTGCTGGATTTCTTTGAGGATATCTTGCACTCCAGCAGACTGACCAACAGAAGTCGTAGCTAGCGCCTGTTGGGAGTTCATACCCAATTGCTTGCGAATCTCTTCAGACTGTGCATTGATATCAGCAATTTTGGATTGAGCTTGGCTAATTTGCTCTTGAAAGTCTGTCATCACACCCACTGCTTTAGTCGTTTCCTCTTGCAGGGAAACAACCTTGTTCTTTTCTTTAAACTCCGCTAGTTCAGTTTCTGCTATCCGGACAACTAATTCAGCAGTTGGCAGCTGTTTTTCTATAAACTTGCGGGCAGCAGCTGCTTGGGTTCTATTGGAAGATATATTGTACTTTAAATAGACATCCATCAGTGTATTAACAACCTGTGTGGCTGTTTCAGGGTTCGTATCCCTATAGGAAATATTGAGAATGTCTGTTTTCGGAATATCACTTACAGTCAACCGTGCAATAAATTCCTTGGGTTTTAGAAGTTTCCCTTTGTTGTCCTTCAAGTTGAGCTTATTTATAGTCTTTTGCACAACAGGGATAGAGTGTATAATTTCTGCCTCTGTATCGAGAGGATTCGTTTTCTCCTGTGTTACTGATTCTAACTTGCCTATTTCTGTTCCCACTCCCGTCAGGGAGGATGTTGTATTTATCCTTTGAAACCGTAGTTTTCCCTCGGCTACGTAAGAAGGCTTTTTTAAAGATGAAGCCAGTAGTGAAATCAGAACAACAGGAACAAAGATTCCCAAAGCAGGTATTGAACGGCGCTTTAGGATTTGCCCATATTTATCAAATACAGAAGATTCCTGTGATTCCATAAATCACTTAAAATTTTTGAGTATTAGTAGATACTATTATAGTAAATTATGAAATATTACTAAGATATAAAAAATGACAACTAATTTTTTAAGTACAGTTTTTACTAAACCACAAATAGGGGTGTGTGAGTTTTTCCAGTGTTATTATGAACTACTGCGATCGCATCAATCACTCGCTCTAAGTCTTCGGTTGTCAGATTAGATCCAGACGGCAAGCAAAGACCGTGTGCAAATAAATCTTCAGCAACTTCACCTCTAATACATTCACATTCAGCAAACACAGGTTGGAGGTGCAACGGCTTCCACACAGGACGAGTTTCAATTTGCTGTTCGGCAAGTGCTACGCGGATTTGTTCTCGATTTGCACCAAAAGCCACCGGATCTACTGTCAGGCAGGTAAGCCACCGGGTAGCACGTCCAAAACTAGCTTCCGGCATGAATTCTATTCCTGGCAAATTTCCCAAGGCAGAGGCGTAAATCTCAAAATTGCGTCTTCTAGCTGCTACTCGGTCACTCAGAACGCGCAATTGACCGCGACCAATACCAGCCAAAACGTTGCTGAGGCGGTAGTTGTAGCCAATAGACGAGTGTTGGTAATGGGGAGATGGATCGCGTGCTTGGGTTGCTAAAAAACGCGCTTTTGCTACCAGTTCTGGATCGTGAGAAACCAACATACCGCCACCAGAGGTAGTGATAATTTTATTACCGTTGAAGGAGTAAATGCCGATGTGTCCGAAAGTTCCAGGTGATCGCCCTTTGTAGGTAGCCTTATATCTTGCACCTACCGAATAAACTCGGAAAAAGTGAATCAAGGGTTCAAA
>CALMVQ010000299.1:0-2845 GCA_937873135.1 uncultured Scytonema sp.
TCGTAGTTTTTGTGTAAATAATTGATTTTGTGATTATTTCAATATTCTTAAAAAAATATATGGAATTAGAAAAATTATTTTGTGAAGTAGATGATTTTTGTGCATATTTTGAAAAGAAATGGAAACAAGAACTGCTTCCTGAAACGGAATACTTAAATCCTTTAGATTGGTTGCGTAGTAACATAGAACGCAATTATGCTGTCCGGCTCATGTTACTGGCTAGCGCAGGTAATCCCCATAGGCACGAAAATATTAGCGTTCAGGTGTTTGATAATTTAATTAATGCTTACCATAGCTGGGATGGACATACTATTTCTGATAGTCGAATTCTTGAAGAAGAAGTAGAAGTTCTATTAAGATCCATTCTACAGTGGGAGATAGATCATGAAAACCCAGTACGTAACTGGTCACTAAAGCTAAGCGATCTTCTAAATTTCAAAGTAATTCGTTCTCATATAGATGGTTTATTTATACAACGTATGGTAGCATTCCAAAATGCAGGTTTTGGATATCCACTTTATCGTAATTCTTTCAAAAGAATCCCTGAAGTTAAAAATCCTCAATCTAATAAAGATAAGCGGGCTGATTTCCTTATTGAAACTTCAAATTCGTATATTGTCGTAGAGTGCAAAAGTAGTGTTATGTCTTCCGATACAAGTGCTTATTTTCAAGCTGATAAACTTGCCGATCTTTGGTGTCGCATTCACTCTGCGTTCGAGCAAATTAGCAGTACAGTAGAAGCTCTCAATCTCCACGATAAACCAGTGATTCCCCTGATTATCACTTTCTATGACAGTATTGCTGCATCTACAGTGTTTGAGGAGATGGTAAAGCAAACTGATTATTGCTCTCGTATGGGATTGAATATGCCGCCCATTGTGTATTCTCTACATGAATTAGAACATTGGATTTCTGATAGAAGCCTCAATAATTGGTCAGAATTAATCCTTTTAAAACAAAATGCTAATTGTTCCGTAAAACCTGACAATAAAGGACATAATTAGGAACACTTGAATAATATTTCTATTCTTTAAGCGCAAAAAATCCCTGTCAGGCCTAGAAGGAACGTCCGTGTTTACGCCTTATAGTAATGCACACTGATCAAGATAGAACGATAGAACTCAAATACCAACTTTTGACCCAAGGTTGGTAAATTAGATGCGTTCGTTCTGGATTGTAGTCACAGTCAGTAGGTAAAAACTGACTGTGTAGAATCGCAAAGGTGCTTGTCATTTTCATTAATATCGGGGTTTGTCTTCAGATAGTCACGCACCTGATTGCAACCGCGCACTAGTAAATCGTCTAAATCGAAATTCCACAAATGTACCTTGTCTCTCTCACCTAAGAAAACCATACTCTTGCCGTCGGCGGTGAAACCCACGCCACTACTTAAAAAGAACGAATCCAGCTGATAAGTTTTGAGTAGGCTGCCAGTCGTGACATCCCACAATTTCACTGTGCCTTCCGAACCTGTAGAGACCATTGTCTTGCCGTCGGGACTAATTCGGGCTTCAGTAACAGACTCTATATGCCTTTTGAAGGTTTTAAGTTCTCTGCCAGTAGTGATATCCCACAGTTTCACTGTACCGTCTTCGCCTGCGGAAGCGAGTATCTTGCCGTTGCGATTGAAGGTGATGCTATTAACCAAGCCTAAATGCCTTTTAAAAGTTTTAAGTTCTCTGCCAGTAGTGATATCCCATAGTTTCACTGTACCGTCTTCGCCTGCGGAAGCGAGTATCTTGCCGTCGGGACTGAAGCTAACTTGTGTGTCCGAAGCTGAATGCCTTTTGAAGGTTTTAAGTTCTTTGCCCGTCGTGACATTCCACAGTTGCACTGTACCGTCTTCTTTACTTTGTGAAATAATCGTTCTGTCGTCGGGGCTAAAGCTAATGTCATCAATTCTCTTAGAGCGCCCTTTGAGGGTTTTGAGTTCACTACCCGTTGTAACATCCCACAGTGTTACAGTATTGTTAAGTCTTGCATAAGCAATTGTCTTGCCGTCGTGACTGAAGTCAATACCAGTAGCACGAGCTATAGGAACCTTAAGAGTTTTGAGTTCTGTACCAGTCGCCACATCCCATAGTTTCACGGTGCCGTCCCAACTTGCAGAAGTAATCGTCTTGCCATCGGGACTAAAATGGGCGACAGAATATAAGTTTGTAAACCACCTGGAGAATTCTTCTCTGCCAGTCATAACATCCCATATTCTCATTGAGCCGTCACGATTTGTAAAAAGAATCGTCTTGCCGTCACGACCAAAGAAAACCCCAGTAACCTCACGGGAATATCTTTTAAGAGTTATGCGGTCTACACCAGTAGGAAACTGCCATACTGAAACTTTGTCCCTTCCCACTTGCATCTTTGCTGTATCAAGGGAAGAGCCTTTAAGGGTTTTTAATTCTTTGCCAGTCATAACATCCCACAATTTCATGGTGTCGTCAGAACTTATAGAAGCAATGGTCTTGCCGTCGGGGCTGAAGTTGACGCTATTAATTTCCTGGAGATGCCCTTTAAGTGTTTTTAATTCTTTACCAGTCGTTGCATCCCACAGTTTCACCATCATGTCTTGACTAGCAGAGGCAATGATCTTGCCGTCGGGGCTAATGGCAACGCTGGTTACCCGACGGGAGTGCCCTTCAAGAGTTTTGAGTTCTTTGCCTGCGGGATTCCATAATTTTATCACCGTGTTTTCAGTACTAGCAGAAGCAATTGTCTTGCCGCCAAGGCTGAAGCTGATACTGGTAATCTCACGGGAATTACCTTTGAGGGTTTTAAGTTCTTTACCAATCGTTGCATCCCACAGCTTGACCGTGCCATCAGCACTGGCAGAAGCAATTGTCTTACC
>CALMVQ010000299.1:2945-7180 GCA_937873135.1 uncultured Scytonema sp.
ATTGTCTTACCATCGGGGCTGAAACTGATACTATAAACAGAGCCTGAATGTCCCTTGAGGGTTTTAAGCTCGCTGCCTGTGATTGTATCCCACAGTTTTACAGTACCATCACTATTACCAGAAGCAACCGTTTTACCGTCGGGACTGAAACTGACACTTTTAAATCGGTTTGAATCCCCGAAAGTTTTGAGTTCTCTGCCATAGATATCCCATAGTTGTACTGTACCATCCCAACTTGCGTAAGCAAGCTTCTTGCCGTCAGGACTCTCGGCAATAGAGGTTCTATCTTTAATAGAGGAATAGTGTTCAGGAAGATTAATTTCTACACCATTAGGTTTATCAACTGACTGTTGCAATGCCGCTAAAACCTGAGTGCGGGTACCGGATTCCACTCCGTTTGCGCGTTGCAATTGCCTCCCTGCCTTGATAGCTAGTATCAGAGCCTCTTTGTGTTGGTTCGCCAGTTCTTTCCTCTGTTTCGCCTGGTTTTCCTTTTTTTGATTCTCCCTAGACCTTTCATTCTCTCGCAGTGACTTCTTTTTTTGTTCATACAAGTTGAGAAACACTTCTGAAGATGAAGCAAGCAAGCGGAGTCTAGTATTGGTTTCGCTGATATATGTACGCCACCAACCTACTCCGGCAACCCCAGCCAGAAATAATGCTCCCACCAAACCACCAGCAAGCCCTGAGATTACCCTCAGTCTTTGGCGCTCCTGCTGTTCGCGCTCTCTTTTCTGTAATACCAAACTAGTTTGAATGTATTCCTGCTCTGCTGCCAACTCTTCTGGGCGCTTTTGTAACCATTCTTGAGCATCAGCCAGAGGTTTGCCGCGCAACAATGCTGCCTCATCCCTACCAGTAGCATTCCACTGCTGTATTGCTGCCCGCAGTCTTTCTTGCCAAGCACGAAAGGTGCGGTCTGTTTCCATCCATTGTCGCAGTTTACCCCAATTGTGAATCAGTGCTTCATGGACAACTTCTACTGTCTCTTGCTCAGCAGTATTGCGGCTTGTAACCACTAATCGTGCATTAGCTATTTCTGTAACTAATGCCCAGCTTGTTTCACCTAATTCCGCTTTTGTCGCCAACCTTAGCGTATCTTCTGTTCCCTCACCCGGACGCACCAATTGGATAAAAATCCGCTGCACCTGTTCTTGCTCGGTCGCACTCAGCTTATCATACCTTTCATCTGCATAGCGGGCTAGAGCGCCTTGCACCTCACCTATTGCATCATAGGCTGTATGAGTTAATTGTTTACCCATTCGCTGTTGCCACAACAGCGTCAAGGCAAACTGCAGCAGAGGTAAATTTCCCGGCTTATCCTCTACATCATCTAAGATGCGTTCCACTAGTCCCGCTTCAAATGTTATCCCCATTTTTTCAGCAGGCTTTACAATCACCTGTGAAAGTTCGGAATGGTTCATCGACCTGATTTTGATATCAGTATTCTGCAACAAATCTCCAAAAGCAGGATAGGATAAAGCATTTCCCAAGAAATCTGCCCGCATTGTTGCAACTAGCACAGGAGGAGATTGGAAACCAGAAGAAGATTGAAAGCCAGCTAATAATGTATCTAAGAAACTAGTGCGGGTTTTTTCATCGTTGCACAGAGTGTAAAGTTCTTCAAATTGGTCTGCAATTAACAGCACCCGATGATTGGGATGCTGACGTTGAATATGGGAAAATATATCAGGAAGTGTGACCTTGTCATCGTGAAAATACCTAGCTAATGCTCGTGCTTGGGCTATCTGCGTAGTAGCATCACCAGATGTGTAAAGAGGAACTAGGGACTCAGCCAAAGCATGAAAGGGGTCTGAACCAGGGCGGAAGTGAGTAAACAGCCAGCAACCTTCTTGTTGTAACTTTGGTACCAATCCCGCCAACACCACTGAAGATTTCCCGCTTCCCGATGCACCTAGTACAGGAATAAAGTTACGCTTTACAGTCGCTTGAATCAGTTCTTCGATAAAGACCTCGCGTCCGAAGAAGAATTCGGCATCGTTGGGACTAAAGTGAAATAAACCCCGATAAGGACATGGAAGATTATCATCAGCATTAATGTCAGCCGATGTAACAGGTGCTACCTTAATATCTTCGCGGTAATAATAGTTGGTGATTATAATATTATGATCCCCGGGAATAAGGTTACTATTGTTTGCATCCCGTACAATCTTGATGTTGCGCTCAAAGCCAGTTTGCTCACTGTTATTCATGGATTATGCCTCAAAATCAACGTATCAGCGTCAAGTTGTCAAACCAACAGTACTAAGTAGCTTGTGCCGATTTTCTCCTAGCCAAGCCGTTGCTTTGATAAGGTGGGATTTAAGTTTTTCAACTACATAGGCAAATCCCTCTGCTTTCTTGGCATAGTCAAGCGCTCGGTCTAATGCCTTAGCCACTTCGTTTTTATCTGGCTGTAGCTTGTTTACCTCTTCTTGGGCATCAGCAAGGGCGCGGTCAATTTTGCGACGGTCAGAAGTTTCCAATTTTGCCAGTATTATATTCAAGGCATCCAATTCTGCTCGAATGTCAACACTTTCCGGTGCAGATAAACTTAGTGGTTGAAATTGCACGTTGGCAACGTTTCGATCTCCCATTTGAATAACGCTACCAGCGACGTTACCCCCGAAAGAAACAGAGCGGTTTTGTGTCACCTTGTTATCATCACCCATAGAGTCATCCTTAAAAGATTTTTCGGGGATTGCGTTCAGATAATTTGTTGTGATTTCTCTTTGGTTTCGACGCCGTCTTGCTTTGAGGACTGGTGTTAAGTCTTCTGGAATTCCTTGTAAATCAAGCAAAGTACAACCAATTGCAAAACATTCCTCTATGGGTCTGCCAGCACCTAACGCATCATAAAATCCAGTGGCAAATTTAATCGCGGCGACATCCCCAATCGCCCGATTCATACCCACAACATAATCAATATGTTGATGAATCGCTTCTGCTTGGTCTAGTGAATAGCAGGCATTGAGTAAAACACACTCAATCGTGTTTTGAAACAACCCGAATAACCTAGCCAAGGCTTGTGTACTTACCAGTTGTAGTTGTCCAAAATTATTTTCCAAAGCTAAGCCATTGCTACCATCACCATGCCCACAAAAGTGAACGATAGTCGGTTGGTATTCTAACAGCGCACGATGCAGGTCTTCTACTCGTGTCGCCCACCTAGTAACGATTTCATACTCATAGCTATTTTTGGCACGTTGTAGCGCCGTATTTATTTCCCGTACTTCCTCATCCAGTCGTAACCGAGAAGTATTTGTGGGATTGGCTGCCAGAATCAGAATTGTTTTGACAAGCGTGTTATAACTCATGAAAGAGCTTAGAGAAGGTGCTAGGGCTGGTACTTTAATATGGGACCTAAAAATATCATTGTAGATAAAAGTTTAGCTAAAGCTAAACTTTTACTTCTTTTTATAGTGAACTTTTAGTTGACTTATGCAGTTGCCAAAACTTAAGCAGTACTGAGCAAAGGAACATACCAACTTTTAACCCAATCTTGGTAAAACGCTAAAAATCAGGCATACTGGCGGTAACGTTAACCCTTGTTCCGTCGAGTTTCGCCGTATGTCTGCCCTGGATACCTCACCCGATGCCCAATCACCACAAGTTGGTAAAATGGAAAAAAGGGAGCTGGCTGTCTTCAGGCGCAAGTCTCCGAATCAACGTAAATATGAAGATGTGCGATGGCGCGGAGCTCCCACGGCTTAAGCCGTATCGCGGGAGTATCTAAGTAGGTGGGTGGGAAAATTTATAGCTATGTAACGAAATGTAAAATCAGCAAAAAGCTTATAAATGCATCGTTATAAGCTTTTTACAAAACTATACATACATTGATTTTATCGTGCCCACTTACTTATTGCCCTTGGAGGTAGATGCGATGATGAAAGCCATTAAGAAACACGGCGGCAAACACGCGCATCGTGATGTAACGGTGATTCTGGTTCTGTATCGGCACGGGCTGAGGGTAAGTGAGGCGGCTGGGTTGAGGTGGGAACAGGTGGACTTCACACCGGCAACGCTGCATGTCAACCGACTCAAGAATGGCACAAGAGCTGTTCATCCCTTGTATGGTGATGAGCTGCGGGCGGAAAGAAAGCTGCAAAAAGACTACCCTAACGCGCCGTTTATTTTCATGTCGTCGCGGAAGTCACCGCTGGCTCCTGATTCTATCCGATTTTTTAAGAATATTGAAATAATCACAAAATCAATTATTTACACAAAAACTACGA
>CALMVQ010000300.1:0-12266 GCA_937873135.1 uncultured Scytonema sp.
TTTGAACCCTTGATTCACTTTTTCCGAGTTTATTCGGTAGGTGCAAGATATAAGGAACTGCAACTGACTTTAGAAGAGGCATTTGACTTCCTCAAAGAAAGTGCTTGGGTGCTAGAAGACGCAGGCTTCAAAGTCATCGTGCCTGCTTGGTATACCCCCGCAGGTCGCCGTCGTGCGAAAATTAGGCTGAAACCATCTGCCCGTCAGCAATCAGCAACCAAGATAAAGACAAAAAGCTATTTTAGCCTGGACTCGTTGGTACAGTATCAGTATGAACTGTCAATTGGCGATCAACTTGTAACCCCTCAAGAGTGGGAAGAACTTCTCAATTCTAAGGCTCCCCTAGTATATTTTCGCGGTCAGTGGATGGAACTAAACCGCGATCAGATGCAGCAGTTACTGGAATTTTGGCAATCACACTCTGAAGAACAACCAGAGATGACATTGCTAGAATTTTTGCAACGCAGTGCAGAAGCTGGGGACGAGTGGGAAGTTGAACACGATCAAGCATTGTCAGAAATGATCGCGAAACTGCAAGATAAAAGCCAGCTCGAGCCAGTTTCTGACTTGCCGCAGCTGCAAGGCAAGCTGCGAGAGTACCAAAAGCGAGGCGTGTCTTGGCTGCACTATCTAGAACGTTTGGGATTGAATGGCTGTCTGGCAGACGACATGGGTTTGGGAAAGTCCGTGCAGGTGATTGCCCGATTGGTACAGGAGAGGGAAGCGAACATGAGTAAAATCGCCCATACCTTGTTACCTACCTTACTCATCGCTCCCACATCAGTGGTGGGAAATTGGCAGAGGGAAATTGCCAAGTTTGCACCGCAGCTGAAAACTATGGTGCATCACGGGAGCGATCGCCTGCAAAATGCGGATTTCCCGACAGCTTGTCAAGAGCATGATGTGGTGATTACCTCCTTCACCCTAGTTCGCAAAGATGAAAAACTACTGAATAGCATAGAGTGGCAAAGAATTGTCATAGATGAAGCACAAAACATTAAAAATCCTAAAGCGGCTCAAACTAAGGCAATTCTCAAACTATCAGCAAAACACAAACTGGCATTAACCGGAACTCCAGTAGAAAACCGCTTACTCGATTTATGGTCAATTTTTAACTTTCTTAATCCAGGATATCTCGGCAAAGAAGCGCAGTTTCGCAAAACCTTCGAGATTCCCATTCAAAAGGACAACGACAGAGTAAAATCCGCTACACTCAAAAAGTTGGTGGAACCTCTCATCTTGCGTCGCGTTAAAACCGATCAATCGATCATTAGCGATTTACCAGATAAAGTCGAACAAAAACTCTACACAAATTTGACAAAAGAACAAGCATCGCTTTATGAAATCGTCGTTAAAGATGTGGAGGAAAAACTGCAAACAGCAGAGGGCATCCAACGCAAAGGTTTAATCCTCTCAACTCTGATGAAATTGAAGCAGATTTGTAACCATCCAGCACAATTTTTGCAGGACGGCAGCGAATTTTCAACAGAGCGATCGCACAAACTTAGTCGAATCTCAGAGATGGTAGAAGAAGCTATTTCCGAAGGAGAAAGTCTCCTGATTTTCAGTCAATTCACAGAAGTTTGTGAAAAAATAGAGATACATTTAAAACATTTATTACACTGTAATACTTACTATTTACACGGTGGTACAAGCCGCAAACGCCGCGAACAAATGATTGGCGAATTCCAAGAAGCAGATACAGAACCATCAGTTTTTATACTTTCTCTAAAAGCAGGTGGTGTCGGTATCACCCTCACCAAAGCCAATCACGTCTTCCACTTTGATCGTTGGTGGAACCCAGCAGTGGAAGATCAAGCAACTGATCGCGCCTTCCGGATCGGTCAAAAAAAGAACGTCTTTGTTCATAAATTTGTAGCAATCGGCACCCTAGAAGAACGCATCGACCAAATGATAGAGGAGAAGAAAAAACTTTCCTCTGCCGTCGTTGGTAGTGACGAATCCTGGCTGACAGAATTAGACAACCAAGCCTTCAAGCAACTCATCGCATTAAATAAAAGCGCAATTCTCGAGTGAAGAATGCATTCGTAAAATTCTTTCCTTTCTCTTTTCTTGGCGCTCTTGGCACGGACAGATTCTTACGGAGGGAAACCCTCCTGCGAACTGTCCTCGTCTTGGCGGTTAATAATTCTACAACTAAAAAGGACTGCTATATGAAAAAATTTAGTCGCACTTGGTGGGGCGATCGCTTCATTCAAGCACTAGAAGCCTTTACTGACGAAGGCAGACTACAACGCGGACGTTCCTATGCTAGTGGTGGGAAAGTTAAGAGTTTTGAGATTGAGCAAAATCATATTGCCGCTCAAGTAAAAGGCTCGGTCAATCCCTACTTTGGAGTTTACAAAGAACCAACCTACCATATTTCGATTGAAATTACACCTATTTCTAAAACACAATGGAAATATGCTATAGAAAAACTTTCATCTAAAGCCAGTATCGTTTCGCGATTGCTGCTTAACGAAGTGCCGGAAAACATAGAAGACACCTTTTCTACTTTAGGACTATACTTATTACCCCATAGCAGAAAAGACTTCAAAACAAAATGCTCCTGTCCCGACTCTGCCAATCCCTGTAAGCACATTGCCGGAGTTTACTACTTAGTTGCTTCTCAACTAGATAATAACCCATTTCTGCTATTTGAACTTAGAGGAGTATCCAAAACAGAACTGCAAGCAAAACTCGCTGAGTCATCCTTGGGTAAAGTATTATCTGAAGAACTAAACACTAAAGAAATCCCTTTAGAAACCTCTACCTCATTTTATACAAGACTTGAAAAGCAACCATCCCAAAAACCAACGGCTAGGGAGTTTTGGTTAAGCACAAAACGATTACCTCAAACGATTGAAGTTCCAACTCAAAGTAGTGTATCGGCAATTCTGATTAAGAAAGAAGGAGATTTTCCCGCTTTCTGGCAAAAGGACAATTCCTTTATTGAAGCAATGGAGGAGTTGTACCGACGGGTGAAGACGAAAAACCAGAATTTTTAGCAAAACCCAGCCTACAGGAGAAGATTTACATAAATAGATTGATAGGTGATGATCGTGATGTCTATAATGACTTACTACGTTTCTGTATAGAGAAAGGGTTTTGGCTTTACTGTCTACTTGATATTTGTAAAGTTTTCGTAAAGCTTCAGCCGTTAGCCCTCCATTGTGACGCTCGCGCTGCGCTTGGGCGTGAAAAACCCGTATACAGCGAGGATTGTGATCCCCAAGGATGTTTGTTACCTATGTATACAAAATTCAATTGCTGACTAAGTAGTGTCACTTCCGGCGCTTATGCTTACTAACTTTCTTAAATTTTTTTTCAGAGGTACTGCTAGTCATTGTTCAGTAACTTCTACCTATAAATTGTTGTGGTCATGAGTATTAATCCATACATACTAATCCAGGAATTCTATTGGCTCGTCAGTGGTTCATTTTCGAGATTACATAATGCTTTCCTTTTGAGAAAAAGAGTCAGATCTTTTAAATCCTGCGGAAAAGTTGGATTTATCAGTCCACTGTGTTGCATTGTGGATGAAGCTAAAGTTGAACTAGGGGATCGCGTTTGCATTGGTGAGTTCACGCATATCGTTGCTACTGGTGGAGTACGTATAGGCGATCGCACTTTGATTGCATCTCACTGTTCGATAACAACAATGACTCATCCAGTCAATTCTATAAATAGAATCGATGATCCTGTGATTGTAAAACCTGTAGAGATTGGCGAAAATGTCTGGATAGGTACTGGTGCTATCATTCTTCCTGGTGTCGCGATCAGAGATAACTCGATTATTGGCGCGGGCGCAGTCGTCACCAAAAACGTACCAGCGAACAGTGTGTATGTTGGTAATCCAGCAAGGTATCTAAAAAGTGTTGAGTGTGACAAAGATGATATAGAAGAATTATTGCAAATGCAATAAAAATGTTGCAAAAATTAATTATGCGTGTATTGAAATCCTGAGTAGGGGCGCTCAAAAACGTACCCTACAAAGAACAAGGAAAGAAAAATAACTGAGATAATTTATAAGGAAAATGCTGAAAACCCTGACGCTCGAGGACTAGCTAACGCAGTCGCCTAGTAGGTCGGGCTAACCCTCTTGCAGCGCTGTCTCACCGCTGCGCGTCTACGGAATTGCTTATTGCTTGCTGTTCAAGCTTTTTTCATTGTTCATTTTTCCTTCCACGTTACGATACTAGTTTTTTAGTTCGCAAACATCATTCGCGAACCAGCTTCTTTTTTTCCAAAGTCCAATAGTAAGCATCAATAATAGTTTTTTTATCCATCACTGTCAGTAAAATTGAGATATCTGGGGCAACTTTTGAAGTGAGATTTAACTCTTGTATGACAGTGGCCAAATTTTTACCATTCAGAATTTGATGACCAATTTCAAGTAGTTCATCCCAGGTGAGATCGCTTTCTAAATAAGATTTAGCTACGGCAATAAGTAGATCTGTGTATTGATTACCCTCAGCTTTAGTCATCATGGTATGGGGAATTTCAAAAATTTGGTCGAATCTGTGATACCAGGATTTTGACTGCTGTTTGAGTAGGGATGCAAACAGAGCTTGTAACTCCTTTTTGTCAATAGTGCGATCGCTGTCACTAGAAATCACAAACATTGGTACTGCTGGATGATTTTCTACTTTTTCCAAAAGTTCTTTTCCCATGTTTAAGAATAATCGCAATGCAGGCATACGAAAACCGCTATAGCCAAAATTTCCAGGATTATCTTTATTTGGCCATTCATAATAAATAGAGAGAACTTCTACAAGCAAATCAACTATCGAGCTTTGACTGAGGTAGGGGGCAAATAGTATTGCTTTCTGAATTTGTTGAGGACGTTCCAACCCCAACCAAGCGGCTAATGTCCCACCACTGGAAAGTCCTCCAATAACAACTTGCTCTCCTAAACTTAATGCAACTTTCAGCCACGAGAGTGCGAACTGTTGATAAACTTCAGCTTCTGTAGGTAAGGGAGGGGGATTGTCTCGATTCCAATCTCCAGCTATTCCATGACCAGGTTGCAAGGGAATTAGGACATTATAACCAGCTTCAAATAAGACTTTCCCGATTGGTTCAAACTGATAGGGACCAGCAGTAAATCCGTGGAAAAAAAGACAAACCTTTGAGGTTGGATGTGAGTGTAAAAAAAATTTGGGTCTGCAAGCTTCGTTTCTAATTGGTAAAGCGGTTTCAAGATTCTTAGCTTCTTCAAAGATTGCTGATTTTAGGCTAAAGTAGTCTGACATATAAGATAAGTGTTAGAGTTTTTTTATGGTAATCGGTCATGAGTAATAGGAAATAAAAATTTAGAACTCATAACCCCTAACTTCTAATGTGGTTCAGTTAATCCTAGAAGATCGGAACCACCTACGGCCGTTGCCTCAAACTACTCGCTTACCCGCGCACGGCACTGGCTTCCCTTAAAAAAGGGAGCTTTATTGTCTTTATCCAAACAAGATCCCCGACTTCTTAAGAAGGCGGGGATCTGAGTCGCACGGAAATTCTGATTGCTGACTTCATGCCGGATGTTTCGTAATATTACTTCAAATCAAGAACAGTTTCCAGGAGCAACCCAATCAAAGATAAGACTACAGGTTAGACTAGATCTGTGAAAGATCATCATAAAGCTGCAATTTTACGACGATGCTTGCCACTTCTAAAGGAAACTAAAATGTTGCCATGGGAGTATGACCCATCAGATGGGGAAATCCGCGCTATCATTGAATTTCCTTTGGATGAATCATTTCTGACAAAACAACAATTTAACCATTGTCTGTTACAGATGAGTTCAGCTTGTCGATTCTGTAGGGATTTCTCGGTTGAGGGAGGTGATGGAAACAGGTCAAGATCCAGGAAATGTAGAATAATTTTACTGAGCATTCAACAACAGGCACCTGGATTGCTGGACATACAAAGGACATAGAATGGAAGCTGGAAAAAAGCGGAAAAGTTTTCCGATTGAATAAGCAGAATTGTTAATGAAATAGCTATACTCCAAAGTGATACCCTCAATATACTGAACTTTTCTAGGGCTGGATATTATGACATCCTATGCAACTTCCTCTGCTAAAGCGGAAATGAGCGAACTCCGGCGGTTAAAAGGTCTACTACCGCCAGAATTGCAAAGCTGGGTCACGGTTGAAGGTACAACTGAAGTTAATCCACCCCTGGTCCGCAGCGAGGAAATTGGCAAAGACCAGGTAGAAATTCAAATTGACTTGGTGAAATGGGATACGCTGGCTATGGATCAGCGTAATTTGCTGTTCTGGCACGAAGTTGCCCGCATTCAAAATGACACTATTCCCAAAGATGGTTGGGAAATGGCAGCCTTAGCAATTGGTTTAGGTGGTGCTGTTGGTGAGTTGTGGGTGCAAGATGCATTGCTGTTGTTGCTGGCTGTGGGTTTGTGCGGAGTCTCTGGGTGGCGACTCTACCAAAAAAATAATGGCGGAAAGCTCATTAAAGAACTGACTGACGCTGATGAAAAAGCGATCGCCTTAGCAACTCGCTTTGGTTATACTCTTGCCAACGCTTACAAGAGTCTGGGGAGTGCGTTGAAAACCTTGATTGAAAATACTCCAGGCAAGCGCCAGCGATCTCGATACGAAGCCCGAATCTCTGCCCTCAAACGTAGTGCCAGTAAGGCAAGGTCCAAATCTAAAAATATTGATGAAGGCGGATTGTAAAAGGAGGATCTGGGGGAGAGCATTCGTGACATGTTAAAACTAAATTACTTTTGTCAATCCGTAATTATCCTTAAAATTGAACAAAGATCGAGGTATTTAATTCACCTCTGTACCGATTTTTAGTGCCTGAATGAATGATCGGTTTAAATCTACTCCCCATCGCTAGGTGAAAATTGTGTTTTTAACCCATATTTTTACCTAATTTTAGGCACTATTACTTATTGACAAATTTTTCATGACCTTAACCTATCACTGATGGGGGGAGAAAGAGAGATAATTATTTTAAGTCTTCTAACTCCCTCTTGTACCTCAAGTCTTACTTATCGACCATCAACAATCAACATGCATTAAAGTTGATTTAGCATTTTGTGCGTTTGAGGTATGACGCGTACTTGCTTGATAAAGCGCTTCATTAAAGCTTGCCAACTTAAAACTTGGTCGGCGGAAGGAGCAAGTACAGAGACATTCGTGAATGTAACGGGTGTTTCTAAAGGTGTAACCGGTTGTATGAACACTGGAATCTCTGGACTGACTCCTGCTACTAACAAAGCGGATCGTTCCAACTCAGTCGGCTCTGTCTTTTGAGAAACAATAATCTTCACAAAAACTTCTAATTTGGCGTTGTGACAAAGTTGTAGGCATTTTGCGTGTTCTTCCCAACGGCTTTCACCACTCGTACTCTTGAGTTTGAAATCCATACCTACAGAATCTATATAAGGCAAAATCATCGCTAGTTGTTCTGGACGGTGTCCACCTGTTTCTAGATACACACTTAAACCAGTGTTAGTACGCAGCTTAGGTAAAAATTCCATCATGAACTTGGCATGAAGAAGTGGTTCGCCCCCAGTTAAACTGATACTATCGTGTAGACCGGATAGATTTAATTGCTCAACCCATTCTAGTAACATAGGTAATGGGACAGGGTTAGCGCGAATTTCAAAGTCGCGCAATCCAGGAGTTCGTTCTATCCTACAATTATCGGGTGCAACCCAAGTATGGGAGCTGTCACAAAAATGGCAGCGCAAGTCACAGAGGGCGAAGCGAATAAATATTTGGCGTGTTCCCACATTAAGTCCTTCCCCTTGAATAGCAGAAAAGACTTCAATTAGGCGTGCATGGGTTGTTAAAGCAGTTTTGTGAGTCATCTGATGATACAAATGCTATGGACTTCGCTGACGTTGCGTGTTATCACGCTAGCTCAGCATAAGATCAAGGGTATTTTTTAGCTGATTGTTCTATTGTGAATCGTAAGGATTGCGATCTCCAATCTCAACCCAAGTCACTAGCGATTAGTACTTATTCTTACTGCTCAAGCAATAGGTTAATTATTTATTCGCTAGGACATAATTAATGTCTGGCAGATGTTTATATGGCAACAAAAGTACAAGGCTTCATGACTAGCCAACCTACAGAGGGAGATTTTCCCGTTACTTTCTCAAACGACACGGCTATAGTGCAGGTGTCAGCACGGTTAAGTGTGCTAGAGGCTGTAGCCTTTAAGCAAACCTGCCTTTCTCTAATCCAGCATACATCCGTTCCCAAAACAATCATCATTGACTTTCACCAGACGACTTTCTTGGATAGTAGTGGTTTAGGTGCTTTGGTCAGTAATTTAAAAACCACCCAAGAGACACAGATTGAATTTATACTGCAAAATGTTACCCCTCAGGTGATGGCAGTACTCAATCTCACGGGATTGGATAAGGTTTTTACAATAGAGTCTGGTGGCCCAACGCTTCCCTCAAATCGCTCAGAACAACTCCCAACTACGCATCCTTCAGTGCGATCTTGGATGAAACGGTTGATAGACATTGTTGGGGCCTTGGTAGGTTTTTTAATTATAGGACTTTTGTTTATTCCCATTGCCGTTGCTATTCAACTTGATGATCGTGGTCCCATTTTCTTTGGTCAAACTCGTTGTGGTTGGATGGGTAAGCGCTTTCGGATTTGGAAATTCCGCTCTATGTATATTGATGCGGAGGCGCGGAAAGCCGAACTAGAAAGACAAAACCAAGCTCAAGGTGCTTTTTTTAAAATTGACAATGATCCAAGAGTGACACGAATCGGAAGGTTTTTGCGGCGAACCAGTTTAGACGAACTGCCACAATTTTTGAATGTTCTCAAAGGAGAGATGAGTTTAGTTGGTACTAGACCACCTACACCCGATGAAGTTGAGCGCTATGAGGTACCAGAATGGCAACGTTTGGATGTTAAACCAGGTATGACTGGAGAATGGCAAGTGAATGGAAGGTCTAGTGTACGTAAATTTGAGGATGTCATTCGCCTGGATTTGCAGTATCAAAAAAATTGGAGCTTACTGTACGATTTGAAACTAATTTTGAAAACAGTAGCTATCTTATTTAAGAAAAATAGTGGTGCGGTCTAATTAAGAAGAATTCAGTTGTCAAAGCAATTAGAAACCCGGTTTCCTGGAGAAACCGGGTTTCTAGTATTATTTACCATCACAACTATTTCAGAGGCAGTAACTGTATTTACACTTACGTGTAAATACTTTTTGAATAACTTTAAGTGCCAAACACTAAAGTAATAATAATATCAATTGAACCCAAGTAGTACTTAGTTAAGTATTACAGGATCTTTAATGAATAAATACTGACAATAAAAGATTATAAAGACAAAATTTAATACAGAGGCGCTTGAAAGGCGAATGTGAAAACGAAAACTTTACTCTTGTTTTCTACAAGAGTTTTTTAGAGCTAATATATTATGCGAATTTTAATTTACTCCTACAACTACTATCCAGAACCAATTGGTATTGCCCCCTTAATGACTGAATTAGCTGAGGGATTGGTCAAGCGCGGACATCAAGTGCGTGTAGTCACGGCTATGCCCAACTACCCCGAACGTCGAATTTATGAAAGCTATCGGGGCAAGGGGTATGTTACAGAATACAAAAATGGCGTTCAGATCCAACGTAGTTATATTTGGACTCGCCCACAACCCAACCTGCTTGATCGGTTGTTGCTGGATGCAAGCTTCGTTATCACTAGTTTTCTGCCAGCCTTGATAGGTTGGCGTCCAGATGTTATTTTAGCAACCTCGCCATCTCTACCCGTTTGTCTGCCAACTGCGCTTTTAGGATGGCTGAATCGTTGTCCTGTAATTCTAAATCTTCAAGATATATTGCCGGATGCCGCTATCCAAGTTGGTCTGCTGAAAAACAAATTACTCATCCACTTATTTACAGCGCTGGAGAAATTTGCTTATCACACCGCTACTAAAATTAGCGTTATTGCTGATGGATTTGTGGACGACTTGCACAGTAAAGGCGTATCTGACAGTAAAATCGAGCAAATTCCCAACTGGGTTGATATCAATTTTATCCGCCCCTTGCCGAAAGAAAATAACGCTTTCCGTGCGGCACATAACTTGAACGGCAAATTTGTCGTGTTGTATTCTGGTAACATTGCCCTGACTCAAGGCTTGGAAACTGTAATCAAAGCTGCTTCTACGTTGCGGCATATTCCAGATATTGCCTTTGCGATCGCAGGAGAAGCTTCTGGTTTGCAGCGCTTGCAAACAGCATGTCTTGAATGCGGTGCAGATAATGTTTTGTTACTGCCGTTTCAACCCCGCGAACGATTGCCTGAAATGTTAGCAGCTGCGGATGTAGGTTTGGTAGTGCAAAAGAAAAATGTTATATCTTTCAATATGCCATCGAAAATTCAAGTACTACTTGCCTGCGGTCGAGCCTTAGTTGCATCTGTCCCGGACAATGGTACAGCAGCAAGAGTTATTAGACAAAGTGGCGGCGGAGTTATCGTTCCTCCAGAAGACCACGACGCTTTAGCTCAAGCGATTTTGGACTTGTACAAGCATCCAGAAAAAGTCAAAACTCTGGGTTACAACAGTCGCCAATATGCCGTTGAGCAATACGCCTTTGAGCAAGCGTTGAATCAATATGAGTCTTTATTTTACTCGGTGACAGCAGAGGCAGAAGCAATTAAATCAGCAGTTGTGTCAAATTAGCAATTCAAGAAAGAACATTGATTATTGCTTGCTTACCTGAAAAAGAAGTGCTTCCAAATTTGGAAGTTCAACAGCGCCGTTGAGAGGTTCTCCGTTCATTGCCAACCGAGGAGTACCATCAACTCCAATCTCTTGTGCCAATTGAATATCTTTCTGAATTGCTGTGTGAGCCGCACTGCTATGAAGATCGCGATCAAACTGCTGTAAATCTAAATTCAAAGCTTTGGCAGTTGAAACATAGAAAGATTCACTCAACTTGTCTTGGTTTTCAAATAGCGCATCCTGGAACTCCCAGAATTTTCCTTGTTGACCCGCAGCCCAAGACGCAATGGCAGCAGACATTGCTTCGGGGTGTGAGGTCAAAGGCATATGCTTATACACCAATGTGACTTGACCTTGATGAAAAGCCATGAATTGCTTAAGTACTTGATGAGCCTTAGCACAATAAGGACATTGAAAGTCAGAAAATTCTACAAGCACAATTTTTTGGTCGGGCGAACCAGTTGTGGGAGATTTTTCAATGACCACCTTGGGGTTAGCTTTCATCCTGTGGAAAAAAGCTCTTTGGGCCTGCTCCTGTCGCTCCTGTTTTTTCTGTTGGTATGCAGTCATAGACTCAACAACCACTTCTGGATGCTTGCGAATAATCTGCAAAACATTAGCTTCTAATTGTACATCTGTGAGTCGAGAACTACCAGCCTGTGTAGGAGTTGAACAGCTATTCAATCCCATGCATAACAGTATAAATCCTGTTGCCGTGCATATCCACTGTGGAGAAAGACTGTGACGCTCAAATGATATTTTCATTAGTACTTTTGCACTTTTTGAGAAATTGAAAGAAGGTTAGTAAATTGCGATCGCAGGTGTGGAATAAAGATTGTCTTACCACTACCACCAAAACCGTGTTAACGTCTCCAGTAAACATTTTACAAATATTCCTAAAAACAGCCTAACTACAGAAAATAAGTGTATCCACAGACATTAATCATTTCTTTTGTGTGGTTTTTAAGAGATTGTAAACATGATTTACTTCTTTAAGAAGTTGAGTTTTACTGAATAGTGGAAACATTCCCAGGGAAAAGCCTGGGAACGGGAAATTAAAATTTGTTTCAGTCAAATCTCAGACAATAATGCTAGGGAGATGAAGCGGTAGAACTGTTACGGTTTCGCTTTATTTACAACCGCAAACAGAAGCACGACCCTGCACAGTTGTTCTCCACTGACCGTTCCAATGTCCACCGATAGCAGCGCAAGCGACAGGGCATTTAACTTTGGCGTCATTGTTGTTCCAGATTGGACCGGCTTTTGCATCTAAAGCAAAAACTTTGCTAGAAACGCCAAAAATAGTAGAACCACAAACAATCAGTGAACCGAGAAGCATTAAGGATTTCTTCGTAGACATGATTTTTCCTCCAAGTTGTTGACTTTTTGCAAACAAGTAATAAATGATTTGATTTCTTTCTGATTCTTATCAAGTTGCCGTGAAATCAACTAATGCACTTTTAAGAATCAACAGATATCTGACAGGTTTCGCTTTATTTACAACCGCAAACAGAAGCACGACCCTGCACAGTTGTTCTC
>CALMVQ010000300.1:12366-18337 GCA_937873135.1 uncultured Scytonema sp.
TAGAAACGCCAAAAATAGTAGAACCACAAACAATCAGTGAACCGAGAAGCATTAAAGATTTTTTCGTAAACATAATTTTCCCCTAAGAATCTCAGTAAATCGGCAGCATAAATTGACCACATCGGCGGACATGCCTTAAGGAAAGTTCAATCTGCTATTGTTGCTTGCACAGAACAAGCAAATGTAACTCTGCACCGCTTCAACACGAATGTGAATGCTTTGTCCTGTCTGGTGGCGAACCCATCCCTTTTTCAGGACACTTTTACTTTATGAGTTAATCTCTGTAGCGTCGATGAGGATAAGTTAGGGAAAGTTAGGGAGCTATTTAAGTTGAATTCGTCTTAAAAGTTAAGGTTGCTGAGAAGCGATGGGGGCGATACCGCCGTGGTCAAGGGCATCGTACTCAAATGTGAGCGCAAGTATCATCCCCTGTCCCTAGTGGGTACGCTTAAGCTCTGATTTAGGAGACACTAGTACAGCGGGCGCGTAAATAAAGCAACCCTTCGGGTGACGCTCGTGCCTCGCTAACGCTGCGC
This sequence comes from uncultured Scytonema sp., assembly GCA_937873135.1. Lineage (GTDB taxonomy): Bacteria > Cyanobacteriota > Cyanobacteriia > Cyanobacteriales > Nostocaceae > Rhizonema. Next base: position 12,903 of record CALMVQ010000300.1, read on the forward strand.
TAACACCAGTCGCCTACGGAGGGAAACCCTCCTGCAGCGCTGGTTCACCATTTCAAACAGCCAGAAGCCTTGATTTATAACACTTTTGACTTTTGAATGAGTGACTTTCAAGGGAGCGGTACTAGTACACATCGGCGGAAATAAACTACCCATCTGAAATAGGTAAAACCCTTACAAAAGAAGGTTCTTTCTTTTTACTTTTTACTTTTTACTTTTGCCTTGTTGTACTAGCCTGTAATCCTGAAGCTAGATATAGTTTCTGGTGGTAGGAATAAATTGATAAATAAACATGAACCAGGACTGCCATGACAAGTAAAGACAAACAGCCTGCACTGTATTACGAGCCGCATCCAGCCCCAGTCTCGAACGGTTGGGCTTTTACCTAGAAAAATCTGCCAGCCTCCGGAAAAATCGCCCCATGAAAAGTTGTTCTTTTTGTATACCAGTTGACAATTGGGGCGATTTTTCCGCTTCAACGTTGGCTCTAAACCCCTTACTTGTAATGAGGCTGGCAGATTTTTCAGTCTTTTGGTGAGACGCTCACAAATCCGAGAAGAGAAGAATCCTGATCAACAACTTTGAGCTTCGCAAGCACCAATACTAACCCAGGTACTAGAACCGTCTGCCCAATGTTCTTTCTTCCAAATGGGAGCATTGTGTTTGAGGGTATCAATTGCATATTGGCAAGCTTCAAACGCCTCTTTCCGATGAGGACAGCCTACTGCAACTAAAACGCTGATTTCTCCTATTTGCAAGCGCCCAATCCGATGATGGATCGTTACGCGATTCACATTCCTCCAATGAGAGCGAATATCCGCAGCAATTTGATAAAATACCTGTAGTGCCATTGGCTCGTAGGCTTGATACTCTAAGGACTCCACAGGTTTACCATTAGTTTTGTTGCGAACCATGCCACTCATCACGACGACTGCGCCGTTAGCTGGATCATCAGCCTGTTCGTAAGCGGACTCAATAGATAATGGTGCAAATGTAATTGCAAAGCAATCTTCGGCTCTTGGTTTAATTGGAGAGGCAAATGTATTTGTCAAAACTGAGCTCATTTAAGATACATTCCTATCAAGGATTTATAGAATTGAGCCAACGCCAGGCATTATAAATGCCTGGATTCTGGCGCTCGAGTTGGGAGTGTATTTCGAGTTTAATCTATGTAACATCTACGTACATGTGATATTATATCAAAACCGCCCCTACTCATACGCTCTCGAAGCGTTGAGGAAAAGAAATTTTCAGGCTTCGGGACAAGCGGTCGCATGACTCATCTTTAACTGTATTTTGAGAATCCAGTTAAAGATGCAAAGTCTACTGGATGGAAGATTCCATAGGAGCGAGCTTTGCGCCCCTAACCATAAGACAGCACCTAAGTCCATCAAGTTCTTACGAACTTATGCCTCAATGCGCGTGATGCCATGCTTGAAGGAGGAAATTTGGAAATTTCTGCTCTGGTATATTTTCCTTGATGAAAGAAGAGCCAAGATGCATCTTGAGGCGGCTGTAGATCCATACATTCTTCAAACTATTTCTGCTCCGGAAATTGGGATCTCAAATGAACTGCTTGACTCAGATCTTGCACCAACGTCTTCGCAGCTAAAATTAAAACACAACCATTGACAAAGCAATAACTGCCTGCGATGGCTTTGAGGCATTAGCAGTATATGTCCAATACAAGGATAAAATTATTATGATGATGCCAAATATGGATGGAGCGACTACTATTAATCAACTCCAAAAATAATCCGCTTTTGTAGATTATTGCTGTTAGCGGACTAATCGCTAACGAACAAGTCCCACTAACTAAAAAATCTAAGCTCACAGCCTTTTTAGGCAAATCATACATAACACAAGAATTATTAAAAATTCTGCATACAGTAATGAAAAGTTAGGAGGTAAGGGAGGCGAGGAGTGAGGAATATTAGGAGTGATTGTAGAGACTCCGCAATAGCGCGTCTTTATAGCAGTTAGGATGTAAGATTAGATAAGAAAAAACATAACTCCGCGCCTCCCTTGCCTCCTAGCCTCCTAACTCCTAACTCTCCAAAGATGACTAATTTGATTCTGGTTGTAGACGATGACAATTTTACGCGAATGCAATTGCGGAATTTGCTAGAACAAGCAGGGTATCGGGTAATAGAGGCAAGTCATGGCGAGCAAGCGATTGAAGAGTATAAAAAAAAACAGCCTGATTTAGTGCTGCTAGATGTTTTAATGCCAGGGATGGATGGAATAACCTGTTGCGCTCGATTGCAAACACTTCCCGGTATTACCAACACACCTGTGTTAATGATTACGGGTTTGTACGACAAAAACTCCGTAGAGCAGGCTTTTGCTGTTGGTGCTATAGATTACATTACAAAACCAATTCACTGGCAAGTCTTACGTCAAAGAGTACGTCGTCTCCTTGAAGCCCGTCGCACAATGGAGGAATTACGACAGCAAACCGAACAGGCGCAGAGTCGGGAAGAACAATTCAGGATGGCACTAGAAGCAGCCCAAATGAGTATTTGGAACTGGGACATCTTAAACAACCAAGTTACTTGGTCGGAGAGATCGAGAGCGCTATTTCGTTCGGAGGATAGCACTTTTGAAGCCTTTATTGAATGCGTTCATCCTCAAGACCGCGATTTCGTTAGGCGTTCGGTAAAGCAGGCGATGCGGGAAGGCACACAATACGATATTGAATTTCGTGTGGTTTTGTCTGACAACACTATTTGCTGGATGGCAAGCAAAGGCGTTGTCTTTCGCGACTCCTCTGGAGAGAAGATCCGGATGTCTGGGGTAGACATAAATATTACGAAGCGCAAGCTTGCAGAGGAGGCTTTAGAAGTTTATGCAAACCGACAAGCACTCTTGGCAGAGCTTAGTCAACTGGCACTTTCTGGGATAGATCTGACCACGTTGATGCATGAAACAGTTATCCTCGTTGCTCAAAGCCTTGGAGTTGAGTATTCTAAAGTCTTAGAACTACTACCAGATGGTAATTTCCTACTACTGCGAGCAGGAGTAGGTTGGCACGAAGATCTTGTAGGAAAAGCAAACGTTAGTGCTGAAATGAATTCGCAAGCTGGCTACACTTTGATGTCCCACGAGCCAGTGATTGTCACAGATATCCGTACAGAAAGGCGTTTCTGTGAACCACCTTTGCTTCATCGGCATAAAGTGCTCAGCGGTATTTCAGTGATTATTCATGGCAAAGAACGTCCTTTCGGCGTATTAGGAGCACATTCAACACAAGTGCGTGTCTTTAGCAGAGATGACATTTACTTCTTACAAGCAACTGCCAATCTGTTAGCTACAGCTATTGAGCGGCAGAAGGTGGAAGATGCTCTCAGGGAAAGCGAACAACGCTGGCAGTTGGCTGTGCGGGGTAATAATGATGGCATTTGGGATTGGATTGCAAACCCTAATAGCGAACCAGATGTTGAGTTTACTAATTTTGAGAAAGTGTTCTTCTCAACTCGTTGGAAGGAAATTCTCGGTTACAATGACCGTGAAATTTCCAACAATTTGAATGAATGGGCGATGCGCGTGCATCCAAATGATATTAACAGGGTCAAACAAGTCATTACCGACCACTTTGCCAAGAAAACCCCATTTTACATTAGTGAGTATCGTATCCGGTGTAAAGATGACAGCTATAAATGGATTTTGGATCGGGGTCAGGCGCTATGGGATGAAAATGGTAAAGTCTTGCGTATGACAGGTTCCCAGACTGATATTACAGAGCGCAAACTGGCTGAGGAAAAGTTACGCCAGAGTGAAGAGCGTTTTCAAATAGTTGCCCGTGCCACGAACGATATTATTTGGGACTGGGATTTGATGACGAATAAGATCTGGTGGAATGAGGGTACACAAAGACTTTTTGGGTTCAAGACAGAAGTAGGAGAGACATCCGAGTGGTGGTTTGAACACATACACCCAGACGATAGGCAGAGAATTGTTTCCGGTATCCAAGCGGTGATCGCCAATGGGGAACAATTTTGGTCAAATGAATACCGCTTTCGCCATAGCAGTGGTTCTTATGCTTACATATATGATCGCGCTTATGTCGTTCGTGATCGCACCGGCAAACCAGTGAGGATGATGGGGGCAGTGATGGATATCACTGAGCGGAAGCAGGTACAAGAAGAGTTACAGCGCCAAAACTTGCGCTCAAAATTATTTGCCGATGTCACATTAAAAATTCGGCAATCTTTACAAATTGATGAAATTCTTCAAACTAGTGTTACAGAGGTGCAAAAGCTGCTCCAAGCTGATCGCGTCTTAATTTTTCAAGTATGGTCTGATGGTTCGGGAATGGTGGTGAAAGAGGCAGTTGTTCCTGGCTTTCCACCCGTTATAGGGAAAAATATCAACGACCCTTGCTTTCAACAAACTTACATTGAGAAGTATCGCCAAGGGCGGATTAGTGCCATTACCGACATCCTGCACGCTGGGATCGAACCTTGTTATATAGAATTTTTACAACAATTTGCTACCAAAGCCTACCTGATTGTCCCAATTCTCTTACAAAATGAACTTTGGGGGCTGCTTATTACCTATCAGTGTGCCCATCCCCGTCAATGGACTGACTGGGAAACCGAACTTTTGCAACAATTAGCAAATCAAATGGGCATTGCTCTAGCTCAAGCCAAAATGCTGGAAGTTGAAACCAGGCAACGGGAAGAACTCAGCCGTTCCAATGAGGAACTGCAACAGTTTGCCTTTGTCGCCTCCCACGATTTGCAAGAGCCTCTGCGGAAAATTAAGACATTTGGCGATCGCCTCAAAGTAACCTGTAGCGATGCGTTTACCGAACAAGGACGTGATTACTTAGAACGGATGCAGAATGCAGCCCGGAGGATGCAGGCTCTGATTGAGGACTTATTAGTCCTTTCGCGAGTCACCACAAGAGCACAGCCTTTTTCAAGAGTGAATCTTACCCAGATAACGCATGAGGTATTGTCTGATTTGGAGGTGCTGATCCAGCAAAATCGGGGATGTGTAGAGGTAGGCGAGTTACCCACTATTAAAGCCGATCCCCTACAGATGCGTCAATTGCTGCAAAACCTGATTGGGAATGCCCTCAAATTCCATCGTCCAAAAGAACCACCTGTTGTCAAAGTTTACAGTCAATTTCTTAGTGGGGTGGATGGTTCTGAGCTTTGTCAAATTGTTGTGGAAGATAATGGCATTGGGTTTGACGAAAAGTATCTTGATCGCATCTTCAATGTTTTTCAAAGGTTGCACGGACGCAGCGAATATGAAGGGACGGGTGTGGGCTTAGCTATTTGCCGAAAAATCATCGAACGTCATCACGGTAGGATTACCGCCAAAAGCAAACCACAGCAAGGAGCGAGTTTTATAATCACACTGCCCATTCATTCTCATAGTTCTGTCTCGATAATGCTTGGAAACCCATGTCTTCTAGGCATGGGAGG
>CALMVQ010000301.1:0-19956 GCA_937873135.1 uncultured Scytonema sp.
ACTGGCTCTCTATCTTACTACATTTGTAGTCTACTCAACTGAAAACCGCTGTAATATCAGTTTTTAATACATCTCCAAAAGCGGGATATGACAGAGCATTCCCCAAAAAATCTGCCCGCATGGTTGCAACTAGCACATTAGTCTTACCAGGGGAAGATTGAAAGCTGACTAATAAACTATCTAAAAAACTATGGCGAGTTTTTTGATCCGCGCATAAAGTGTAAATTTCTTCAAATTGATCCGCAATCAGCAACACCCGTTGTGTAGGGTGGTTTTGGTGAATCTGGGCAAATACATCAGCTAGAGAGATTTCAGCATCACCAAGAGCTTGTGCTAATTTACGAGCTTGGATTATTTTATCAGTAGCATCCAGATTTTGTGTGTAAAGCGGAACTAGCGCCAAAGCTAAGGCATGGAAAGGGTCGGAACCGGGACGAAAATGGGTAAACTTCCAGTAACCTGTTTTTTGCAGCTTTGGCACTAATCCCGCCAACACCACCGAAGATTTTCCACTTCCTGACGCACCTAATACAGGTATAAAATTACGGTTTTGAGTCGCCGCGAATAGTTCTTCTACAAATACCTCACGTCCAAAGAAAAACTCCGCATCATCGGGACCAAAGTGAAATAAACCGCGATAGGGACAGAGAAGATTTTCGTCAGTAGCATCAGTAGATTCAACAGGTATTAATGTTGTATTTTCACGGTAATAGTAATTAGTGATGGTAATAGTAGCGGTGTTACTATCACCAGTAATAATGGCACTACTGTCAGCACTCCCTCCAACTTTGGCGCTACGGTTTTCTGCTGTCATCCTCCCTCACTGATGAATTCTAGACGGCTTGTACTGTTTGAATACGTCCGTATTAATATATAGTTGCCAGTAAAATCAACATATGCTTCCATTGGAGTACTTCAGCACAAACAGCTGTAATTACGGAAAACTTCACGACGACTATTAGTAGGAGTGCTAGTATCATTGGAACAAAAAACCGAGTACACCAGTTACTAAGGCTGTCTGGAATGTAGCCATTGCTTATTTTCTAAAAGCCTGTTTTAGCAGTTTGGTAGAATCCAACAGCCCAACCGATTACGGTTGCTGATTAATCCGCTTTCTCAATTCAGCTTCAAACTCTTCGTCTGTAGTACAGAGTACACCAGGGCGAGCATCGAACCTATCCATGTATTTGTGGAACGCTTCGGTTTTATTTGGGTGCATTCTGACATAAGTTAGTAATTCCGTATCTGACATTTTATCAAAATTGTCTTGAGTCATTTAATCAGTACTTTTTCAGTAGGAAATATCTCTACTTCAATTGTGTCGCCAATTAATACGAAAATTCGTTTGCTACGCTCATCTAATCGATATGCATTAATTGGTTGAGCGTAAGTTGCTTGCTCTGACACATCTGCGATAAAACGCTTGTAACTGTTCTGGTATAGGATCGATTTTACCTCTTAATTAGCTTTCTCATCAACCTCCATACATGTTTTTACATACATCAAGTTGTTATACCAGGAGGAATTCAATGCTGTAGAGGTTGTTTCAGGCTTTGTTGAAGAAAATTACACTAATTTTAAATGTATAAATAATAACTTTAAACATCAGTATTATTACGAGGATACGAGAGTCATCTTTGCAGAAAATTTAGGAAAGCTTCTCGACTAGCTATCGCGGTTTGGTGTCAGTGCGAATATGATGAATATTTATACTAAGTATTCAAACGACAAACCGTTGATAGCCAGGATTGATCAGAGTGAATAGTCTAAATTACGGTCATGATTTAGTTTACGTAGATTATAGCGATTTACTAGATAAAGTTTTACATTGTTTGAGTGAGCACAAACAGAAAGTCTTTAAGATTTCGGATGATGGCGATCGCTTACTCATTGACATTGACAGTGTCGCGACTCAAGTTGCAGCTTCGCAGGTAGACAATCCTTTAGGCTCGTCTGGCAGCAGTACACGCTCCGCGACTGTTAACATTAGTCCCGGTTCCAAAGAAAGGTTTCACAGTCAAATTCATGAGATTAGAGATGGCGTTAAGCAGTTACTAGAGTGTGCTATAGGAAGTGGTTCTGCCGTTGAGGATTTCGTTAGCAAATTAATCACAGATTTACAGACTTTCAAAGGTGACAGTGCCAGCTTAGACTTCACCTATCCCTTTAAGCCATATCAAGGTTTGCAAAAGCAACGGTTAAGTTTCAGTAGTAATTCAAATCACAGAGATATTTTAAAATTTCACAAATTGACTATTAGCGTACAAAACACTCGTGATTTTAATAACCAGTTACGTCAAGGGTTAAAAAACTATATTGATGTTAAATTTGCTGGTGCAAGTACAGTAGCTCGGGAAGATTTAAATTATATTCTTGAAGATTTAGAAAAAGACTATAAATCTGACTTTTATCAACTGCAAAAAATTATCGATACAGAAACTTTAGGGAAAATCAAAAAACAGGCACAGATAAATTATTTAGAGTTTCTCCTAGAAAATACGAATCCCAAAGCTAGTCAAGACGGTGTAATTTATCTGCAAGACTTCATCAGACGCTTAAAAATTCTCGAAGATTATATCACTGATACAACTAAAACAGATGGCGATTACTTGGTTAATTATGCAGGAACCTCAGTAAATTACAAAGATTTATTTTCCAGAGGTGACGCCTTTGATATGCTGCCAATCATACCCAAAGTAGACGGCTACTTGGGAGAAGTTAAAGATGAGAATCAGGGAGAAATCCAATTTATCTTTGGTTTGAAGCTAAAGTTGGATGGGAAAGCACAAACTTATGGAGGAAGACGTTCTTTTGAATATTATTTAAATCTGCTGAATTCAGATAGTGTGGAACACAAAGCAGGATTATCTGAGGATTTCAAGAGGGAATCCTTTGCAACGAAGGTTTTAAAAGTGGTATTCTTATACTATTTCTTGTTTGCCTCTCGCAATGATCCATTAGCAGAAGATTACAACCTTAATCTGGAACTTGAATACAACCCCATCGCCGGATTTGAGGAAAGCATCAAACCAGTTTTGAGGGGTTCTGACGATGTGGCTAAACAGGAGTTGTTTCAGAAAATAGTCAAAGGCTTCAAAAAATTTAATGTTCAGAAAAAAATAGATTGTTTAAAGCAATTACTGAAAAATCTCCTTAGTGGGCGAAAGAATTTTTTCGCCACCCGAGAGTATCCCTTACACATCTGTGTTAAAAATACCATCCTTGAGGATGATATCAACAATATTTTCAAGAACAATACACTTTTCAAGCCAATTTTACGGGGAAACCCAAAAGAACTTTTGAAGTATATCTCCATTGGAGAAGCGAAAGCACAGGGAAACTCCCTATGTACTCTACCAGCTAAAATCACAATTAGCGATCTTCACTTTTTTGCTATAGAGGAACGACAAACCTTCAGCATGGAGTACGATTTAACTGGTATAAGCACTTTACCCATACTGTTTGTACCGTTAAAAGATAAAAGAGCGCTGGATCTGTACAATAAAAACTTTAAGCACCGTAAGCTGCTATTGTTTCTATATCGTCAAGAAGGTAACCAGCTAGAATCCCACCAAGCTTTTGTTTATCGATTCACCTTTTGCTTACTTGCCTATATCTGCCTTTGGGTATTGTTGAACAAGCAAAGCAGGTTATTTATCCCGATTTTGCGCTTACACTTGAACAACAAGCAAGATGATGCACCAGTAGAAAAGTTTATAGTATCATTGTCTAATGTCTTATCTCATTTGCTGAACGAAGAACACCGCTCGAATGCACAGGGAGTTGACATTCGAGACTTAAAGTATAAAGTTCCGAATGTTCTCAGTTCTTTATATTCAGTGTTACCCAAAAAATTTAGATTTACAAGTGCCTCAGACTCTCCGGAATTAGACAAGCTAGCTATTATTAGTGTCTCTAGTCGAGAAAGCGATAGCAAATGGGGGAGTGCGGAAAAAATATCTAATTTAATGGGAGAGATTATCGGTTTGAGATGGCAAGATAATGCTGTGCGGGTACACTTGCTGAAAACTTTCTCCGACAACTATCACCACAAACAAATATTTACATATCCGAGTGTTGTGATTGATGATGTCGCCATGCTTTACGAAAAGGGATACAGACACTTTATCTATATTGCTAAAGCACCTTATTCTAGTACATTACATATGACGCAGGTAGATGATGACAGACTTTTCTTTATGTCAAAAGATGTCATCAAAGCTTTGAAAGCAGAACATAGTGACATCAAAATCTATCCCATATTCTACGATAAATACTACGCTGCTAAGCTAGAAAAATTTGTAGCTAGTTCTCTATACATACAAGACACTATGGAATTAACGAATTTAGTCAAAGATCCTAGCAAGCAATCGGTTGTGTTTTTCAACTTATTTAATGGTATCCAAGTTCCTGGTGAAGAGAAAAATTATTACGGCGTGATTTCTTACGCTACACTCCTAAATATTTACCAAGGTATTCTCGATGATGAAGACATCCGCAAAGGTTTAATGTACGAAGGCTCTCTAAAAGATAACATTTTGCAGTATTTAACTTTTTTTCATTTCTCGCGTTATCAAAAATCTTCTAAAGAAATCCACATCAAGCTAGATCCTTACGATCATCTCATCGGAGACGAATCGATTAGCAAACTCTCTTTATTCAAACACATGAGAGGTAAGGGTGAGTTTAACTCCTTAGCATTCTTAACTCACGTGAAAAAAATCTTAAACGTGTAGTGACTCTCAAATCGCTATTAAATAAACCGCCCTTCGGGTTCACCAGTCGCCTACAGCGCTGGTGAACCAAGACGCCAAGGACGCAGAGAAATCAAATAACCCCTATTGAGAGTATTTTAGCACAATCACCAACCAACGTAAAAACTCTCTACCTCTCCTTCTTGTCTTGGCGCTCTTGGCGTCTTGGCGGTTCATATCATAAAGCAAACAATGAAATCAAAAATAGCAGAAGACTTAGGACGATTATTTGAAGTCGGATTTAATATTGGCGTTCTAACTTATATAGAACAAAACAAAATCAAGCACAGATTTGGAGACTTATACCGTCATGAATTACAGCAGCTAAACTTTCCCAAGATGCGCCAGCGAGTTGTTGAAAAAGTTATCAGTACTTTAGAAATAGAGATGGCTGAGAATTGGAGTACATTCTTCCTGCAAAAAGGGTTTTTAAGTGGTTTAAATTTCTTCGGCGAATATCTTCAGTCTACAGGTTGGATTGAGCCACACAGAGTGAATCATTTAGAAATTTTCTATTATCAGTGTAGATTTAGTGGCGACAATAGTATTGGCACTTATGATAGTCAAGATGATACCCAGTGGTTTGGAGAAGTCTTATCGCAGTTTAAAAATTTAGATAATATTGCTCAGTATATCAAAAATTACAAACGTAAAGGTGATTTTCTGAATGCGGATACTTTAATTCTGCTAAGCTACCGGAGACAATATCGAATTATCTGTGTTGATTTATCAGTATTTTCTATTAAATCAGATGAAGATATTCAAAATCTAGACTATATAGAGATTATCCGGCGTTTGTTGATTCGAGACATTAGCTATTTACGCTCAAAAAGCATTTTCTCTAATCTTCGCATTGATACGGAATCTTTGGGTTTGAATCTGTCAGAGGATTTAAAAAGTTACTTTACCGCTTTTAAGTATAAAGATAAAGAGGGTACCAAGTTAATTCAGGCTGGCGGTTATGCTTATAGTTTTTATAACTTTCTCCAGGAAACGAATATTCTTCCTAATACAGAATCTGTGGTGATTAATGGCGTGGGATACAGCGATCGCACTTTGAATACCATGTCTATCCGCCACGAAAATCTAGATATTTTGAAAACATGTTACCAAATTTATAAATATGACTCAAGTCCTCAAGAAATTCCGGAAGCACGAAAACAGGTATTAAATCGGATTAAACGTAGTGCTTACGCTAGTTTTGATCGTGGTAGAGAGTTTGTGGATCAGCTTTTAGAAATTCCTCCAGATAAGATAACTCAAATACCTCCCCATACAGAACGTATAACAGGGTTTTTTAACTCAGTTGCAGAAGTTCCCCCAGAAATTATCCGCCCCTTAGGATTAACTGGAACGATGAACCTGCGACAGGCACATGCGGAACTAATTAAAAAAGCACTTGTTTCTCAGGATACTTATATATTTTTAACTGGAAATCCAGGAATTGGTAAAACTACGGCAATTGTTGAGTTTCTGAAAAGTCGTATAGATGAGGGTTTTCTTTTCTTTTATGTGAGTCCCCGAAAACAAGTGAACCTCGACATTATCGAAAAATTTAAAGATAAAAAAACTGGAGAGTTATGCGATCGCCGAATATTAGCACTCAATTCTTACAGCAATTTAATTACAGATAACTCTGGATACTATACTGTTCACTATACTTGGAATAAACGTCAAGATAAGTTCACAGAAAAGTTAGTTCATTTCCTTGATAGTACAACTGAACAAAAGAGGAGACGTTCCGACAGACTGAGGAGAGCGGCTGATGATACTATTCAAGATAAAGGAAAAAAAAGTAAGGGAGTTCTCAACAGCATTTGCGAGGCAATATCTACTGTTATAGAATTGGAACTTTCAGACAATATTATCGCGACTGCTTCTATACAGTCTTTGAAAATCACCGAGACGGGTAATACATTAAAGCATTTTGAGAAAATCTTTAGAACCGCCTATAACGAAAGAGAGGGTATTGTCTTTCCCGATAGGATGAGAGGTATTTCTCGAAGAATCAAAAATTTCTTCATTATGATAGATGAAATTACTGGCGATGATGGTGGTGTTGAGTTTTTGGATGGAATTCATCGTATCCTCTCCAAGTATAAATTAATGGATGCTCAAAATGGATTTAACACCAAAGTCATTGTAGCTGATGCTTCTATAGTTGATAAAAATGTCATCCTGCAACACCTTTCTGACACTTCTCCAGAATCGAACAAGATATATTTTCGCACCAGCACGGAGATTAGTCAACCTCTTTCAGTGCAGTCATTCTCATTTAAAGGTTTGCCAGCAACTGTTATTAATACGAATTCTTATCCAGCCAGCAGTTTATCCATCACTTACAAAGTATTAATACAGTCTTGCAAGTTTAGTGAAGAAGTAAGCTTAAAGCAAAACTCTAGTTTGGAGTCAAGCCTGCAAAATCAGATTTTAGAAGATATTAAATTTTTCATGAAGCGGTCGGATGTTGACCAGTTGATAGTTTATATTCAAAACAAGCGTAGGTTAGCGGAACTGATAGCTACGATTAGGAAAGATTGGGGATTTGAGAAGTTTGCAGATTATTTAGAGATACATGCAAATATCTCTGAGGAGGAAAAGCAACAAATACAAAAATTTCAAGCAACGGTGAAAGTGGTTTTTATGACTGCTTCTGGAAGTCGCGGTTTATCCTTCCCTAGAGCTAAACACATCCTGGTAGAAATCCCTCAATTTGAAATTGAGAAAAACCTGATGGAAGTTGTTCAGGTTATTTACAGAGGTCGCGGAGATGATAAGATCGATAATCAGGATAAAGAACTTGTTTTCTATTTAGCGGAACGGTCGGTTTATCATCAAGATGACGGGCAATCATTACAGGAAAGTGTGCTGAGTCTGTTAAATATATTATTAATTTTAAAAGCTTCGATCATGACCAGAATTTTTGGTTCTGGTTTCATAGGTCGAGATAATTTTATTATTATACCTATAGGTGGTAAGTCTGTGTCAGGCGCAGGTGAAACATTTTCTGCTCAAATGGCAAATCTGATTAGCCAACTTAAGAAAGAACATTATAGAAATAGAAGTAATCCATTACCCGAAAAGGTATTCAAAAGCTTAGAACAGTTGTTGGGTAGGGCAAAATTTGTGGTAAAGAAGACAGATGAATCTGATTATCTGACGCTGCGAGAGTCTTTCAACCAAGAGTTTACCCAAAGTTGTTACACCCTGGATAAATTACTAGATTTTGCCAAAATTGAACCAGGTTATCTGAGTGGAAGTCTGTTGGTGGTTCCAATTGCTAAAAATACTTTGGAAGAAACTTACCAAATGCGGCTGCTAGATATCGCAAATTACGCCAACGACGAACTCTGGCAAGATATGCAGAAAATCAGCCATAGTAAATCTTACCCAGAAAGTTTACGTTCTGCGATCACAGATGCTATCGAGTTAGTGAGAAAGCTCAAGGATGGAGTTAACAAAACCCAAAAACTTGAGCAAAATAACTTGTATTTAGACCAATATTATGCATTACCATTGTTTGCATTTATTAGTGGCGAGGTGATGAGTAAATATTTTGCCCACGAACCCCAAGAACCAGAGGACGAACGCTTCCGCGATATTCTTGCCACCTACATCCGCTTGCTGTACCCTGTGGGGAATGTTCTGCCTATTGGTTATAACTATCAAGATTTTCCTTTTGTCGTCTTTAGAAGTTACTGTCTAGAAGAAGTTAGGCGAAAAATATTTACAGACAAGTATCTTTTTAGTTCTCATGAGTTGAATGTACTGAATTTAATTCTTTGTAAACCAGAAGGTTAACGGGACTTAAACAAAAAAGAAGATAAAAATAGAGTATAATGATTTAGCAGCGTAGCTTTCACGTCAATGCTTACATTATGCGTTTACAGCCTAAGCCAATAATGAAAGAAAGAGCGAGTAAACCCAATGTAGAAGTCTGTTCGGGAATTGGTTTAGGTTCTCTGGCTTGAAAATCAGCGCGGAAGATGCCACTATTACCATTGGCTAGGGTGGCAAAAAATGCAACAGATGAGCGATCGTTCAGCCCTCTTGAGGTAAACTGCACATTTGTTACAGTAGAACCAAACAGAGAATCACCTGTAGCAATGACTTTATCAGTGACTGCGGAACCAACAAAGATACCTTGACCACCTGTATTCAGTGTAGCAGCAAACGCAACTGTTCCTTGATCATTAATCGCCACATTATTAAAGTTTTTAAAAGCACTGCTCGTATCAGCAATTTTAGTTAGTAACCCGTTACTACCTATAGTAAACAGACTCGCTCCTCCAGTACTCTGATTTGCAACAAAGGCTACTGTATCTTGGTCATTAATCGCTACTATATTGTGGCTTGAATTGTCAAAGCTTTCCAAGGTGTCATTTTTCAGTAAAATCGGCTTTATATCTCCCAGACTACTCATATTAGTTGTAAAGACACCCGTTAACATTCGAGAATCAGGTCCAAACGATATGATTCTTCCGTTTACATCTCTTCTTGAGGGATCGTAAATCGTACCGGAAAAAGCTATTGTTCCCACGTTATTAATGGCGACGTCACTCAAGAAATTTAAGGAAATCCCAGTAGTTGCAGTGCTAGCAGTAAGCAAGGTTGTTTCCTCACCATTGCTAGCCCAGAGGCTGTTAAAGAATTGAAAGTTAGATCGAAATACTATTGTTCCACTATCATTAATAGCAGGACTGCTAAAACCAGTGTTGTATATATTTGTTTCAAAAGAAAGGCGAGATATATTTCCTTGCTTCGCAGTATAGACAGTTTCTTGTTGATATTTATAGTTATCAGAAACAGTAGTAGTATAACCAAATGCAACCGTTCCTGTATTGTTAATCGTAGGAGCATTGCGATCGTCGAACCCTGGTCTCAGTACGTCATAACTGAAAATAGTGTTAAGCTGATTCCCGTTACCAGTGACGATGCTTGCAGATGAGGGGTTGCTGGCTCTAAATGCCACTGTTCCTTCGTTATTAATAGAGGCACTACTTGTGAAGGAGTTGTTGCTTGTATCAGCAATCTTAGTGAAGGAGAAAGTCACTGCTATAGCTTTTCCACTTGCAAGCAGGCTAAGGAACAAGCCTACTGCTGCTGCCCGGACAGTTAGATGTATACTCATTTCACTGATAACTTACTGCTAAAAGGTAGTGATTGTTGAAAGCTTATATAAAATTCAGCACTTATTTATTATGATATTTTATTTCCTAAATAGGCTTTTAAATATTGTTATTTCTAATTAATAAAATAGAGTCAAATTTTTAGCTTCATTGGCAGTGATTCTACCATGACAGACTCTATAGATAAAGTCAATAGAATAAATAGCTGTGCAGCTTGTACAGAGGTGCTTACAAGCTGATGCTATATCTCTTACTAAAAAAAGTCTCGTATGTCATTTGAAAGTCAATACGTAATTAATTTTTACGAGATATCTAAAGATTAGCGTTGCAGAATAGAATTATGAATTAAGCCGTATCGCTATGAAATGTCCAAGCTGTGCATCAACTCACAATTATCTTAAGTATATATAATAGTTCAGTGGCGCTGTGCGCCTGCAAGCTTAAGGCGATACGGCTTGAGCCGTGGCAAAGGGCATCGCATAATTCATATTTTGATTCAGCAACGCCAATATTTCACATAAAACTTTTCGGTACACTACTGCATTATGTGTTATGATTATACTCTATAGCAAGTCAGCTAAACCGTCGCGGCTTATGCCTCAAGCTTGGATTTCCCTCATTGGTATAGAGTAGTGAGTTATTCTCGATAAGGGATCTGCTTAAGCTATCTAAAGTAACTCTGTCGGTGGCGTGTATTCACCCAAAATTTGTGGAAAGCGATCGCCTAACACATGTTGTCTGGAGAAATTTCACTCATTTCTTGCTGTCAATTTTACACCTATTACAGGATAATAACCGTATTGTGTTGCTATTTTCTGATAGCCATTGCACGATTAAAGCCTAATTTTGTACTAAATTATCCCTCAAAATAAAACAGCATCTATGAAAACAGTTGAATATATCCAAGAACAAGAATTTGATTCACTTTTGACCAGCAACGAACTAGTTGTGTTTGACTTTACGGCAACTTGGTGTGGACCTTGTAAGATGATCGCTCCTCTGATAGATAAATTAGCCCAAGAATATGAGGGTCGTGCCTTAGTAGTCAAGGTAGACCTTGACCAGAACCAAAATCTTGCTAAAAGATTGAGCATCCGTAGTATTCCTGTAGTCATGATTTATAAAAATGGAACTCTGATGGAAACCATTGTTGGGGTAACTCCTTATGAAACATTCACTGCAGCTGTAACAAAGCTGCTTTAGGCATTCTTGATAAGGCAGCTAAGAGTCACGGCTTGATCGCATCTATGTCACCGACAAAATCTTTATTCCCCGGCAAGTTCGCGCGCAATGTCCATGTTCGCTGCCAGCACACGCACGCTCTTAACAGAGTTTTCGCCCCGGTATTTCCTGATATACCGGGGATGCACCATGCCGAATAGCAGTCCACGCTTCCTCTACACTGCTAATACAGCAAATTTTAACTCTTGGCGTCACCGTTTTTTCCATTTTTCACATAAAAAATTCCTGAAAGCATGGATGAGGAGCGAAGACAGCACTCACTACGACTCCTTACTAAAGCGTGGGGCAAATAAAGCCACCATTCATAATTGCTTATTGCCTCTAACTCAAGCTTTTTTAATTTTTCATTTTTCATTTTTAATTCTGCTCCCCCGTACTCGTTCCCTTCTAAACGACGAAACAGAAACAACCAAAGTGGTAGAGAACTGTTAATCGCAATCAGTCGCATTAAATGACCTGCGGTGACAACTTCAACGTTATGATCTAATGCCAGAGCAACTAAAATCATTTCCGCCGATCCTCCAGGGGCTGTGACTAGCATACAAGTTAACCAGTCCCATGATGTTAATTGCATGGCCAAGACAGCGGCGATCGCTCCTGCCACGAGAGTCAATGCGACAGACATCAGGGTGTAAGCTATTGTTTGTATTCTAAAAGTCGGTTTCTTACCCCAATACTCTCCAATCGTAATTCCCAAAAGCATTTGACCGATTAAGTTGATCAAAGGTGGCGGAATAAAGTTAACATCACCAAGAACAGGTAGCCAATTCACTACGGGATTAAACGCTATACCTACCATTAATGCACCAAAAAAATCACCTGTAGGAATTTTAGCTGTCACAGCAAGATAAGCTCCCAATCCACCTAGTACCAGTGCTAATAAAAGAAATCCTAATTGAGATGGAGCGAGACTGAGTAAGGCACCTTGAAGAGGCAATGTTTGGAGGTTGACGAAAGTGCCTGTTGATACTCTAGCAATTAAAGGGATTAATAAAACTACTGTAGTCACGCGAAGTGCCTGAACGAGTGCGACTAGGGTGACATCTCTACCATAATCTGCCGCAATAGCTGACATAAGTCCGACACCGCCGGGAACCGTGGCGAGCATTGCCGTTAATAAATTGGTTTTTATCAAGCGAGAGTAGATGTAGCCAATAACGGTACCACATATCAATATAAAAAAGGTAAGAAAGATAAATACAGGCGCAAAAGAAGCAACACTAGCCAGATTACCGCGTGCAATGGAAAAGCCAACATTCAGCCCCACAAGTGCCATACCAATTTTTCTAACACTCCGGTTGGGTAAGAGGCAAGATTCATAGAAAATCCGATAACTTTGAAGTATAATCGCACCAGAGATAATACCGCCAAACAGCCAGGTGACTCCTCCAATATGAAATTGGGAGAGGAATAAACCCAAGGGTAAAGCCAGAAGTATTTCCAAGCCAAGAATAATCAACGGTTTTAGCTCGGTAACAGCACTTTGCTCATTGTTGCCAGCCTTCTGGGGAATCGCTGTGCTTAAGAATTGATTCATCAATCGACAAGTAACTGAACTATCTACCCAACTTATCGCGATCGCACGAGTTCCGCAGCATCTCGTCGATATATTATTCATGTAGTCTTCCTACTCTCGGTCTGCCTCAAATGTCTATTGAAAGTTCTACCACTATCACTGTGCCCGCCACGACGGCTAACTTGGGACCGGGTTTTGATTGTATCGGTGCAGCTTTAACACTATATAATAAGTTCAAGTTTTCTCACCTTTCAGAGGGCGAAGTGACAATATCTGTCACGGGTGTAGGGGCCCAGAAGGTACAAACAGATCAAAGCAATCTACTTTATCAGGCATTTGCGAAGTTCTATGAATATACACAGCAAACTCCGCCACCTGTCAAGATAGAAATTGAGCTAGGTGTACCCTTAGCACGAGGTTTGGGGAGTTCGGCAACGGCGATTGTTGGTGGTTTGCTTGGGGCAAATTTCTTGGCAGGTAAACCTTTGAGCCAGTTACAGGTGATGGAGTTGGCGATCGCGATGGAAGGACATCCGGATAATGTGGTACCGGCGCTTTTGGGGGGATGTCGTTTGGCGGCTACGGGGGTTGAGGATGAACGACAGCAGAGTCTGTGGGAGATTTGTGAGATTCCTTGGTGTGAAGCTGTTATACCTGTAGTAGCGATTCCAGATTTTGAGCTTTCAACAAAGGAGGCACGGCAGGTTTTACCAATGGAGGTGAGTCGTGCAGATGCGATTTTTAATGCTGCACATCTGGGATTATTGTTGCGTGGGTTGCAAACTGGTAAGGGAGATTGGTTAAAGGCTGCTTTGCAAGATAAATTACATCAGCCTTATCGGAAATCATTGATTCAAGGGTACGACGCTGTGAATTCGGCTGCTGTTAATGCGGGAGCTTACGGCATGGTTATTAGTGGTGCAGGACCAACTTTATTAGCGATAACTGATACATGTAACGCCCCAGATGTAGCGGCAGCGATGGCAGCTGCTTGGCAGCAAGAGGGAATTACCTCAGTTGTGCGATCGCTCTCTATTGATACCCAAGGTGCAACAAGCGAAGAGCATTAATAAAGTAAAAAGAGAATCCCCATAAATGAATGCCAAGTGCTACCAATTATTGCTCATGGGCAAGAGTCAAGTTTATATTCCCGTATTTTTACGCATCCAACACTGGCTGATTCTCAAGTCTCCAGTCTAGTTGATATAGCTGAGTAAATATTTGTTAGACAAGAACTGGTGCGATCGTCAGTCTACTTGTTAAGTAGTAGAAATAGACTTCATATCTCTCATTTCTGGTTTCCAAAGCACTGCAGGGATTGTCGTGAAAAATCTCAGTAGTGCTGAGTGCAGGCAGTTAAATCAAGAACTTTCAAGTAAGTCGGTAGGAGAAAACAGATGTCTGTTGAGTTTTCTAATAACCTGACAGTCCTTATCTCCGTTGCCGTTCAACAGCGATAATTTGCTTGATTTGCGAAGCATGTTGCTGAACATCCTTGGTATTGTTTTGTTCTGCTTCTAAGTTGCTCAATTGAGTCAACAAGTTTAAACTGAAAGCTTTATTCTGAGGATTTTGGAGTGCTAAGGATAGCGCATCGTACCATAATCCGGCTTCAGCATATAGATCTGCTTGTTTCACAATTTCTTTTGTTCGTGAGAGTGCATCTGCCAAACGCGGTGGCTTTGGAACAACTTCAATAACAGCCATAGCTAGCAAATCCTCTGCAGGGTGATTTTTATTGCATAAAAGGGCAATTTGCCAGAGATACTTCCGCCCAGTAGACAAGATAATTTTTTCTTTGGAGAGAGAGAATTTCATAATTCCTGATGAACTCTGCAATGGAATCTTTGTAATGCGCTTGCCTTTACCACTGACATCATACTCGTAAAGACTAAATTCCATTTCATGGCGTTCAGCATCTGGCACAAACCAAACAAATGTGGGTTGAGAAGAAACAGTTTGCCCAAAATGACCAAGCGGAGCCAGCGCTGTTAGGGTTGTCTGTGCTGTACCAATACATCCGTTAGTTCTGGTACTGTTTGAACCTGTAGGACTTTTTGGTCTAGAAGGGTTTGTAGGCGGTTTGTAAGCTGCAAAAGTTGTAGTTGAGACTAACAATGAGAATGCTAAAAGACAGCTAATAAATGGTCTTTGCATACAAAATTTTGTATTCCTAATTACTGGTTTGCAATGAAAAACTGTAATTATCCTACAAGTTGATTTGTGAAACTTGAAGACATAGATCCCCGACTTATTAGAGAAGTCGGGGATCTTGTTTTCATGCTATGTTAAATACCGCAAGATTTATGATAGATTTAGCCAGATTTAGTTTACCCCTTACTATTGACTTTTGTCTGACGATATTACGCTGCACCTCGTGCGATCGCTAATGCTCGACGGACTGCGGCATCAGCATTGACAAACCCGCTACCATAATATATATCTTTACCATCCGGACCTAAATCGTAGGCTGTCTGTGACAGAATTTGCTTGACTTGAGTAGCGCTTAAGTTAGGATCGGCACTCCAAACTAAAGAGGCGACACCTGTCACGTTGGGAGTGGCGGCAGAAGTTCCATTAAAGCGATCACCACTACCAGTGTAAAAGTCGAACTGAACTGCACCTGTTGATGAGCGAGTCGCTTCAGTCGTGACAACTTCTGAGGGTGCTACAAGTGTTAAACCCTGTCCGTAATTCGATCCCCACAAATTATCGTATTGAATTCGTTCACCAGGTATTTCTGGCGCACCATAGCGATCAGTTGTCCCCCAGGAAGCGCCCACAGCAATAACATTATCATACGATCCTGCTAGTGTTGCTGGATAGTCAAGACCACTTATCCCCAAATTACCCTCATTACCAGCAGCGATGACAAACAGGACGTTGGGATTATTCGCAACGAGTTGATTAAATTGAGGATTGACATTCGGAGTTGATAAGCTCAGATTAATCAAAAGGTGCTGTCCATTTTTGTTTGCTTGATCGATTAAGTTCTTTGTCGCTTCAGGTAGTGACTGATCGTAGGCATCGCCACCTATAACATCAATTTCAGAAACTGGTGAATTCCAATTGATCCCACTGATTCCATACCCATTATTACTGGCTGCGGCGATAATTCCTTCTATAGCAGTACCGTGAGAGGTACTTTCTTGACTAAAATCATCGGAATAGTTGTTAGGAACAATAGTCGTGCTGCGTATATCGGCGTGAGTTTTGCCAGAGTTATCAGTTGCTAAACCCGAGTCTTCAATTCCCAGCACTACCTGATTTGAGCCAGTGGTGAATCGCCATGCATTTTGCACACCCATCATGTGTAGGTTCCACTGCTGTCCAAACAATAGATCGTTTGGTATGACTGATAGGTTAAGTGTACCATCTGCGAACTTCACACTATCAATTCCCTCGAACAGGATTTGACTGCCATTACCCAAAGTGATGGCGTCAAATAAACGAGTCCCATTACCGGGGTTATAAAGAATACCTCCGCCGCTACTAGCAGCATTATTGAATGCGACTGTACTATAGTTTATACTCGAAAGATCTAGTAAATCTCGCTCTCCCTGACCAAAATCGACATTACCATTACCAGAAATCACCGTGCGGTTAAAACCAGATTGGAAAGCAAAATGATTGGCGTCTAGGGTTCCCAAAACGGTACGTGTATTATTAACAATAGGTGTAGCAGAAAGTCCGAGACGAAAGTTCGTGTTACCGCTATTTTGGAAAACATTTGCATAATAGGTTCCTGCTGCCAAACTGTTGTCAATCCACTCTGTATCATTATTTATGTGATTATCAATTGCAATACGTTTTCCATTCCCATCTAACAATTCTACGTCTGCATTCGCACTCAAACCGTTTAAAGACAGATTAAAGCTACTGTAACTTGAGAGACTAAAGCCGTACAACTGAGATGTATGGTTGTTGTCAAGAGAGCCGATGAAGGTTTCAGGGTGAGTTAAATCGACAGTATTGACACTGCTGAGGATATTATTAGCAGCTGATGCAACTTGGAGACTAGGTTCTGATGGAGATAAACTAACAATATTATCTGAGTGGCTTTCTATTGGAAATTTCCCATAATCAGCACTAGAACCAGAAAAATTTCTAACGAGTGGCAGTTCATCATTTACGAGTTGCAGATTCAGTAATGAAAACCATGTTGAAGAGTCATTCAAGCCAGTTGTTAAAGAACTGTATTGCCCTCTTGACTCACAGCAGTCAAACATTTGCTTACTCCTTACTCAATTTTTGATAAAGTAGTTATTTACAAGCGATCATTATTTATTTGACTTTTGTCTAAAGTTGTGTCACTTTCAGAATTCTCAACGGTCCTCTACTACACGTACACGTGGAAAACGGTCATGCCAGCATCTGCCATTTGAGAATGAAAGTGGCTCCAATGGCATGAAACGCCAGAGTGTTCTATAAAATATTTGAGTGATGGTTGGTTTTGAGCCGTCTTCCGTAACAACCTTCGTTCTTGTAATAAATTTTGCTGGTGAGCGTTGGCAAAATGCTTCAAACATAAAATAATACAAGAACAATAAGCCTATGCTAAATACCCAATCCTGGATAGGATTTTTTGCTAGAGTCTGAATGAATTCTGTGTGGGAAAAAAGTAAAATTAATGGAGTCAAAACAAATCTAAAAATTATGTGATCTCCAACATAATTGACAAAACGTCTATCGCCTGATGCATTAATTATATTTCTCTTGACTGCATCATCAGAATGAAAAAGACTCCCACACTCATCGCAGACGTTGTCTTGTCTACCTTCAGGGGGGTTTTCGTAGCCACAACTAGGACATTTCATAACTTGTATTTTGATATATTCAGTTTTGTTTTACGACTTTTTATCCAAAATATTGACGTATTTTTTCATCCTAATTAATTAAATTCTGCCAACTAGAGTATGCATCTTTTTCTATCCATTCATGTTTCATAAATCGCCGATAATCTCTATTCAATTCATTTTAGCAGAGTAGGATTTTATAAATTTGCACTTGAATAATTGTGCTTGAATAACACAATAAAATTTTCATGAAATAATTTGTTAGATCTTTGTGCCAATTGGATTGTTTTTTTGTGCATAATCGATTGTACTTTTGTACAATCTGGTTTAATTTATGTTAAGTCGAGAACATAAAGCGCTAAATTGGTTTGACTTGTGTCGAAAGTTGTGGTTTTACTAGACACTATAAATATGTAATGGGTGCAGCTAATGACACAAAGACACTGGTTCGCTTGGTGTTTGCAGTTGGGATGGGTGGGACTATTAGGGTGGATAGGTGCGATCGCATGTGCTACCAGTACGCTAGCCCAAAGCAGAATTGTGCCAGATAATACACTCGGTGCGCAATCCTCTATTGTTATACCCAATGTTCAAGGTTTGCCAATAGAAGCAATTACTGGTGGAGCAATTCGCGGGGCAAATCTGTTCCACAGTTTTCGGGAATTTAATGTCGATGCTGGACGAGGAGCTTACTTCCAGAATCCGAATGCTAGTATCAAAAATATCTTCACACGAGTCACAGGTAATAACCGCTCAAACATTTTCGGAACTCTGGGTACAATTGGTAATGCTGCCAACTTGTTTTTGATGAATCCCAATGGTATTGTATTTGGTCCAAATGCGGCATTGAATGTAGGCGGTTCATTTGTAGGAACAACAGCTAACGCTATTCAATTTGGAAACTTGGGTATTTTCAGTGCTTCCAATCCGGAAGCACCTTCGCCTTTACTAACAATTAATCCTTCAGCATTGCTGTTCAATCAACTTTCTCCAGCTTCAATTACAAATAGCTCAATTGCACCAGCCGGGCTCAATCCAGCAGGTGTTCAGGTCAGAGGTTTGAGAGTGCCAGATGGTCAGAGTTTACTGCTAGTTGGTGGTGATGTCAACGTGGATGGTGGTAGCCTCAGAGCTTATCAAGGTCGCATTGAGTTAGCTGGGTTGGCTGCACCAGGAACGGTAGGATTAAATTTGGCGGATGAGACTCTGAGTTTGAATGTGCCACAAGGAGTAGCCAGAGCAAACGTGTTGTTCAAAAATGGAGCAGAAGTTAATGTGCGTGGTGCTAATGGTGGTAGTATCGCTATCAATGCTCATGATTTGAATTTGGCACAAGCAAGTATACTGCGTGCAGGGATAGAATCAGGATTGGGTACGCCGAATAGTCAGGCGGGAGATATTGAAATCAATTCTACAGGAGAAACCTCTCTAAATGGCAGCTTTATTGTTAATGTGGTGCAACCTCAAGCTATAGGGAAAGGTGGCAATATCAATATCACCACAGGATCGCTCTCATTAGGTAATGGCGCTAACTTAAATACCAACACTTCTGGGCAGGGGGATAGTGGCAGAGTATTTGTGCAGGCATTGAGCGCTGTATCTCTTGTCAATAGCAGCATATTCAGCAATTTGGAAGCGAGAGCAGTGGGTAATAGTGGTGGTATTTTTATCACAGCAGAGTCGCTTTCCCTCTTTGATGGTGCTAAAATACAGTCTGGTACTGCTGGAGCTAACAAATCAGATCCTGGTGGTCGTGGCAATCCTGGAGGTGTGAATATTAATGTCGGCGATCGCATCACTTTCGCTGGAGTGAATCAAAACGGAGCCAGTGGCATTTACAATAATACAGATCCTGGATCGGTAGGTAATGGTGGCGATATCACCATCAACGCTGGTTCCCTCACAGTACAAAACGGGGGTAGACTGAATACCGGAGTTGCGGGGCAAGGGAATGGGGGAAATATTATCATCAATGCCCGCGATCGCATTGACTTTGATGGTAGTGCGATAGCGAATGTAGAATCAGGTGCGGTAGGCAAAGCCGGAGATATCCGGATAACAACAGGTACTCTCTCATTAACCAATGGAGCCTCTCTCTTTAGCAACACGTCAGGGAAGGGGGATGCAGGTAATATTACAATTGATGCCCGCGATACTGTCAGCTTTGACGGTGTTAGTCTTGCCTCAAGCCGTGTATTAACAAATGCTGTGGGTAAAGGGGGAAATATCCATGTGACAACCGGAAAGCTGTCCTTAAAAGATGGCTCTCTACTGACTACTAACGTTGTCGGACAAGGTGACGCAGGAAATATCAGCATTGATGCCAGCGATACTGTTAATTTTGATAGCGGAGCAAGCAATAAATTTACTGGCGTGGAAAGCAGTATATTCACTGGAGGTATGGGCAAAGCAGGAGACATTCAAGTGACAACAGGTTCACTCTCATTGACTAATCGTTCTCTACTGTTCGCTAGCAATAGTGGGCGAGGAAATGCAGGAAATATCACCATTAATGCCCG
>CALMVQ010000301.1:20056-22175 GCA_937873135.1 uncultured Scytonema sp.
ACCATTAATGCCCGTGATACCATTAGCATTGATGGTGTGGGCAGCAATGGAGACTCTAGTGGTGTTTTCTCATTTTTACCCAAAGGAACTGGTAAGGGTGGTGACATCTTTGTAACAACCGGAACACTTGCGGTAAGTAATGGCGCTCAACTTATGTCCAGTACATATGGTCAGGGAAATGTTGGCAATATTACTATCAATGCCCGCGATACTGTGAGGTTTAATGGGGTAGGCAGTAATCAAAATTCCAGTGGCGCTTATAGCACAGTAGAATCGACTGGCGCAGGACTTGCTGGTAATATTACGGTCAACACTAATCAAATTAACGTCTCAGATGGCGCAATTGTCACGGCAAGCACTTCTGGTTTTGGCAACGGAGGCAACATCACAATTAATGCTAACACTTTTGAAGCTTTGAATGGTGGACAAGTGACCACCAGTACTGCGGGATCTGGTAAGGCAGGAACTATCAACCTCAATCTTAAAGACAGCTTAACTTTAGCAGGAAGTAACGTGAATTTTACTTCACAGCGTCCTAGTGGAATTTTCGCCAATACCGATCTTGGTTCCACAGGAGAAGGAGGAAGCATATTTATTGACCCCCGTCAAGCCACTATTAGAGATGGGGCAAAAATATCAGTGAATAGCGCTGGTACAGGCAAAGCAGGCAATATTAACCTACTTGCAGGCACTCTCACGCTTGATAATGGCGGCTCCATTTCTGCTCAAACTGCTAGTAGTCAAGGTGGTAATATTGACTTGCCGATAGGGAACATTTTATTGCTGCGTCGCGGTAGTAGCATTTCTACTACCGCTGGGACTAATCAAGCTGGTGGCAATGGTGGTAATATTAACATCAATGCTCCGTTTATCGTTGCTGTGCCAGATGAAAATAGTGACATCACAGCAAACGCTTACTCAGGCAATGGTGGACAAGTACAAATTAATGCTCAAGGTGTAATTGGTATCCAGAATCGCCCACAGCAAACTCCAGAAAGTGATATTACTGCTAGTTCTATCTTGGGTGTGCAAGGTGTAGTGAATATTTTTATCCCAGATCCAAATATTCTGCGAGACAACCTGACTCAACTACCGGAAAATATCATTGATGCTAACACGCTCGTTGCCAATAGTTGCATAGCTAGACGCCACAATCAGTCTGGTGGTACTTTCTTCGTTGTTGGCAATGGTGGTTTACCTGAGCGTCCTGGGGAAGCTACCCTTTCACGTTATTCTACTGGAACGATACGTACTATACCAAATGAAGGTGAAAAAGCCACCTTACCTACTTCAACTAACTCAGTTCGTCCTTGGAAAAATGGCGATCCGATTATTGCCGCTCAAGGTATTTATCGATTGGCTAATGGTGATTTGGTGTTAGGTAGAGAGTGTCCATTGGCTGATAGCGATTAGCTATTTGCCTCATCTAACCAAACCTGTAAATCAGCCAAACTGCTAAAATCTAACAGTGCTTCGCTCAAATCTTCGAGTACAGGCAATGGTAAACCAGAAATTCTCACTACTATTTCATCAGAGAGTTTCTGCCCCATCCGCTTAGTGATCTGCCGAATAATGAGGTTAGCTGCTTCAGAGTGTCGTCCTTCTTGTATTCCTTCTTGTATTCCTTCTTGTATTCCTTCTTCCTTAATTTCCCGGTACACTCGCGTTTGCTGTAATGTTATCCCTAGCATAGACTCTACCTCTGTTCGGCTCAATTGTGTAAATTTGTACACCATGATTGTCGTCACCATCTCTATTATGGCTTGACTTGAAGTTGATGGTACTTCTTGATGGGTTCTTGTTAACAAATATCTTGCTTCTTCTGGTGCTTGGCTCTCCTCTAGGGTAGTTAGTACCATTAGCGCTACCCATAAGGGTAAAGAGCGAATGTTGCCCAACTCATCCAAATATACCCGATGCACTTGGTTTCCGTTGAGCAACGTTCGATGAGGATGAATATCACTTTGCTCGATACTGCGTGTTGGGTAAATGATCACTGCTTGCCAGTCACTAAATCTGGCACGGTTGCGATAAAAATATAATGAGGATTCTGCAAATAATCTTTCGTAAGTACTTACACAAAAATATTTATACATTTCGTGAAATAATTGTCCTAGGA
>CALMVQ010000302.1 GCA_937873135.1 uncultured Scytonema sp.
CTCCTTCTCTCCCCATTCTTCACCAAGAGTGCATAAGCTCAAAACATCGGCATCTATATTATTTATGATTGAAAGATCGGTTCATGTGAAGTGAGGCAGTAAATATGAGTGCTTCATCAAAATACTGGAATATTTGGCAAATTAGCTTAGCCAGTACAGGAGGAGGGTACAAACATACTTTGGTTCCAACGGCACGAGAATTTTTTCAAAAACAAGTTGCGAATTCTCAGCTTGAAGACACGCAAACTGCTTTGCTATCCTACTTTCATGCCACTACTGCTGATACTACAGCTGCACTTGCAGGGCTTTGTCTAAGGTGCTACATTTCAGAATCTATCCTGAAAGCTTGCAAAAAAATAGATTATCTCTTTGGTAGTGAAAAGCACTTTAATTACCAGGAATTACTTCCATTTGTGTTGAATGATGATGGCGAGACTCTGATTGTCCTAGGGAGCGATCGCAAAACTCAATTTGTCCTAAATAACAATAGCGAAACTCACACACCAACTTACAAATTCTTTTCTATGAGAATTTTGCAAACGTTTAAGATCGATTCCCAACGTCGGATGAGTTTGGACAATTGGGTATACTTGCAAACTAAGCAAAACCCAGAACTTAAAGATTTTTTATCTGAAAATGGGTTTAAGCATCTAAGTGACTGGGCGCTATTAAATCGAGCTAGACCAAAACATTTAGAACGTTTATCAGCACGCGAGCGCCGTCTCCTAGAAGTCTTTCATGCCGTATATCGTCGAGACAGACTTCAACAACATCAAAAGGGAGCCAGAAGATGTCCAGATCCATCTAAACTTCAATTACAGGAAATGCTGCATAAATTGCAAGACTTAGATATCATCATCCACTCTACTATTGAGTTGATGAAAGAAATCAAACAAGTAGCAACGCAATTAAGGCATTATGATATTTGGAGTTATCGAGAACCTTTAGAAATCCAAGATCAGGACACAGGAAATTATACACCCAGACCTGATTTACCGACTGATTCCCTTCAGGAAGCAGATATTGAGGATCAAGAATTTGTTGATTTGTTTCATGAGCAACTGAAACTTGCTTTGGATAGTGCAATTAAGTCAGAAATTCGCGACCTAATCACCAAATTAGAGAAAAGCAAAAACTACGCTCCTTTTGCAAAAAAATTCATTCCTGGGTTACAACTTTATTACTGTGATCAACTGTCTCTTAAGGAGATTACTCCCAAGCTGGGTATGACTTCTTGGGATCAAGCTAGACGTATATTGAATCCAGGAGAACTTTTAAGTAAGGTACGAACTTCGACAGTACAACAACTTCTCAACAGCATCTTAAAAAAAGCTTTAGAGAAGGGTTTAACTAAAATTCCTCCCGAACCAGAGTATCTTAAAACCTTGCTGGTGCAGATTGAAGCCTTTTGCGATCGCGAAATCTTTACTGAAGCAGCAGAGGAAATTAGAGCAGGGAAGAATCGTTCGCTAGACAGTTTCTATGCTGATCAACTTCGTCTTTATTTTCAACAGCATTCATAAATATATCGCTAATAATCGCTAACAATAAAAATTATGCATTAGCAATTATTAGGAGAATATTTTAGTTAACGAATCATGTATTTACGTTAAAACAGGAGAATAGAGATGACTAACTTACACATTAATTCGACAGATTTAAGGCTCTTGCTTCCAGAAGTGATTTTGTTAGAAGCAGAAAATTTCTACCAAGCAAAAGAGATGAGCAAACAAGCGATAAGTGAAGCCCAACAGTGGCAAACCTATTTAAATCATTTAGCGGTTATTGGCTTTGAGAAATGGTTTAGCGAAAGGATGCCAAAACAAGTAATTCATCGATATTCAAATACAATGGATACTGTTACTCATCTGAATATTGGCGATTTTAAGGTTTGCCTGATTCCTACTGAACACCTACTTGATGAAGTTGTTAATGTTCCCCAAGATACAATTTTTACCTCAGACTTTTCTGCTCATTTCTACGTGCTAACTGAGGTATTAGAAGAGCAGGAACAAGTTATTATTAAAGGTTTTCTGCGTTACGACCAACTTATGGATTATTGCACACAAGTGAATTCACACCCCTTACAGGAGTGCTACCAAATCCCGTTATCTTTATTTGATACTGAACCAAATCACCTATTATTTTATTCTGATTTATTCACACCAAGTTCTATTCCTCTACCTAGTGGAATGAGTCAGACAAAGACTTCCGAACAGTTAATCGGATACGTAAAGGAAACTACAACTAAATTAAGTCAATGGTTAGAGGGTTTCTTTGAAGAAGGTTGGTTAGCGCTTGATGCACTTATTAACGCACAAGACAATTTCGCTTTAAGTACTAGGAATACTGAGGTTGGTGTCAGGAGAGCCAAACTCATTGATTTGGGAATGCAATTGGGTAACCAAACCTTCGCTCTTCTGGTAAACATTACAGAGGCTAGTGATGATAAACTATCTCTTTTGATACAGTTACATCCTACAAGTGGAGAAAGGTTTTTGCCGCCAAACCTCAAACTGAATCTATTATCTAAAGCAGGGAAAACACTTCAAGAAGTTCAATCAAGAAGTCAAGATAACTACATTCAACTAAAGCCTTTCAAAGGTGAACAAGGTAAACGCTTTCGTATTGAAATCAGTTTGGAGGATGTCCAACTTGGAGAAGATTTTGAATTGTGATCAGAAAGTACGGATTGGTACGAGCAGGATAATATCTGAGTACATGCGCGTGTAAGTTAGCGTCAATAAACACAACCCTTTTTTGATGATTCGCCTTCGCCTATCCGCTCCGAAGAATGCGCCCTTTAAGCATGGTTAGTGTGTCATGGGTTTATCTAATAACTTGTCAGTAAAAATGAACCATCTTGTCAAACCCGTCCCTACTAGATGTTTCTCAGCCTGTCAACATTTATTTACATATTTAAGTTTTATTGGCTTCCCTTACTTATATAAGTAGGGGGAGCGCAAATAAACGGAATTAGTTATGCTTGTCATTTGTAATTTATTCTTTGGGAGCAGACTCGCATAAGGGGGGTTTCGCACACCAAGCCTTGGAGGATTCATTGGTGAAGATTTTAGGCGTATTTACATTTCGTAACACTCGGGCATGTTTGTTTCCGATTCCCCGACTGTCTCGCTCGCGTTAACATCACAAAACTTAACCTGTTGGCGGAGAATAACGGAACGGAGTTGTAGAGCAACACTGTTTGGATAAGGCTTGAGCGCTAAAAAATGGAGTTCCCTCCGCTCTTAGAAAGGCGAGTTTTCGCTTAATAAGGCAAGAAAAATTTTTAACGAGCGCTTGGCGCTTTGTTTTCTGATTAATCTAATTTATTGAAGGTTTACCAGATGATAACGACTTTATAAGTTCCCCCCAGCACCTCTTGAATTTGATTGCGAGCTTAATTCAGTATAACATCTTTACCTATTCTCAATGACCAAAATCACATAGTTTGTTGAGGTAGATCAATGCGAGCGCATTTACTTGTACGCGATTATGACTACTGTAGTCTCAAGACACACCGCAGTTTTCAGCACCCTACTTGCTCATATATGGGGATTTATGCCTCACATTGAGCTACAGCTGATCACACTAAGTACTTAGCGTACTATGTTTTTGGCAACTGCTTCAAGCAGAGGGTGGGCTTTCTGCAAAGTTACTTCTTGGGATGCATGTCAAAACGACAATTTGATAATAAGATCGAAAATCTCAAATAAGAAAAACCCCAGAGTGAACTGGGGCTTAGTTGCTTAAACGTTTCCTAAGTAACTGTAGCGACCAAATGTCTTTCAGGCAAGTGTCCTTCAGAAAGTTAGGGATTTGATTCCATAAAATGGGTAAAATAAAGAACCTCGGCTATACCGAGGTTCTTTATTAACGTTAAGTGACTAGTACCGCTCCCTTGAAAGTCACTCATTCAAAAGTCACTCATTCAAAAGTGTTATAAATCAAGGCTTCTGGCTGTTTGAAATGGTGAACCAGCGCGAATGACGGCTTAGCCCTCGCTAGGCGACTGGTGTTAGCGCAGCGTTAGCGAGGCACGAGCGTCACCCGTTAACGCAGCGTTAGCGAGGAACGAGCGTCAGGGTTGCTTTATTTACGCACCCGCTGTACTAGTGCAGGCTGGCTGAAATAACTTACCAGTAAATTTCAAACCAAAAGCTTGATATATAAGGATTTCATTATGAGTGCCTTTTGACTTTTTACTTTTGCCTTGTTGCACTAGTACAATTTGCAATTGCCAGAAAGCCTGCAAATCTTTTTTTTTGACTTTGCGGAAACTTTTTGTAGTCGGTTTTCGCCTTCTTTTGCCTTAAAGATAGGAAATCAAAAGCGCTCTTCACATACAGTGCGGGTTTTCCGCTTCTAGGATGCTTACGTAATAAGCCAAGACGAATTTTTAATTCCAAGGGAACGGTACTAGTTTTCAGTGTTCATCTGAACAGGATTTGTGTTCTGATGGCAGTGCTTTTTGGTAGAATTGATCACAGAGCCATGTAGAATAAATGCAATTATTACATTAAAATTTACATTAAAATTAAAGCCACTCTTTCCAAGAGGGGAAACAGGAGAACAATCAGGAGGACAGCCCAGTGGCTAAGGATCAGTCCAAACAGCGATCGCAACAACATGTCTCCAACATAGAGTCAAAACCTGCAGAAAACTCCTTTCAAAGACAACTGCAAGAATTATTAAAGCAGAAAAAATATGCAAAAGCGTTGGAAGAGATAAAAAAAAATCAGCGATGGCAGCCAGATCTTGAGTTTACTCCCACTGAATCAGAAATTTGGCTGTTGCGCGGAGAGCAGGAATTCCACAAGCAAGATTTCAAACAAGCAGAAAAGTCGTTTAGGCGGGTGATAGAGTTGAGTCCGGTTGAAGAAGCTTTCTACTGGCAAGCTAAATGTCTATTAGAATTGAATCAAGTGGATGCGGCTCTTAACTTGCTACGTAATGCTTTTGAGCAAGGCAACCTCACCAAAGACTACAGCATCTGTTATCTCAAGCTCCTCTTACTTAAAGGGGAGACTGCCACAGTTGAGGAGTTAATCAATAAACAACCCAAACGATTCAGTACTGCCCAACTCCATTGGGTGCAGGGAGTTCTTTCTCTGAAGAATCAACAATCTCAAGCAGCTTTAGCATCTTTTCAGAAAATTAAGCGTCCCATAACGCCAGGAGACATCCCCACAGCCTGGATTGTTTACACCCAACAAGCGATGGGGAATTGGGATGCTGCCGCTAAGATTATGGGGTTGCACTCACCTCAGCAATCCAGATTCACATACGGCAAGCCAAAAGACTCAGAATATCCAATTTTAGAGCGATTAGCAACTTTCCAGCAAGCACAGACAGGACTGCCGCCTCTAAAACTTGAAACTGTGCAAAGTGGAGATAAACTCACTCAAAAGGCAATGACGGTGATGTTAGTCTTGCAATTGATTGACGCAGGCAATCACCATGATGCCGCACATGCGATGATGGAAATTCCACATTCCACTCAATTTCCAGAACTAAAAAGTCTTCGTCCATCACTGTTGAGTTTAGCAGGTCAACAAGCACTCACCCAAGGAGAAACAGAATGTGCGGAAGTGTTTTGGCAGGCGTTGTTAGCAGAACAACCCTTTAACCCACAACTGGCAGTCAACTTGTTAGAAGTTTTGGAACTTAACGATTCAGAGCTTGAACGCCAACAGTTGTTAACTCGTCTATTGAAGTGGTTGGAACTTGAAGGCAAAAAAAATCCCCAAGAATGGCCATCAACGCGATTGAAACCAACCCTAGCTCACCTCCACTGTCGGATAGCAGATGCGAACATGGCACAGAATCGCGACAAAGCCGCAAGGTGTGCTTTGCAACAAGCAGAACGCATTGATCCCACATCTCCAGAAGTCGTGGGAAGGAAGGGGCTCGTGGCGGCAATGGAGGAAAATTATGCAGAAGCGATCGCACTGATCACCCAAGCAATTGAAGGCGGGTGTCGCTATGAAGAGGTTTACAACGGCTTACTAAATTGTTGGGAGGAACTCCAAGACAAACAAGGGCGCAATGAAGCGCGTCGGCGCTATGGGAAATACTTTGGCGATTTGAGCGTTGATACCGAAACTGAAGTCATACCTTGGGTAGAAGCTTTGTCTACGTTGAGTTATCCTTTCTACAGCCGTTTAGTGCAGGGGAAAGATCACAAAGATCCGGCGCTACGTGCCTGTCAGATGTTTGTCAATGCGGTACAAAGTTCTCCCAACTCAGGCGGGCGCGTGTCGTTAAACCAGCAAGCTGCAGCTATTGAATGGGCGGCACTCCTGCAAACATTATCTGCAAGCGAGCGAATTCCTGTATTGCAGGCGATCGCTATTTCTATTCACCTATTCGCCAAACGCGACAAAGGCATCGCCGCTTTAATCAATCAGTATGTTCGTCATCTCTTTGAGCTATCAGCAGAATCAAGAGAAGCCAGAATCGCGCATCTTGTTGTTTTAGCCGTGAAAGAAAATACTCCCCAAAAACTAGATCATCCTTTACGTACCTACCTCGATACTATGCCTCAACCAGGAAATGCATTGGCAAACATTCAGTTGCAAGTGCGGCGTTTTGGCTGGATTAAAACTCTTATACCTACTCTTGATGAGGCACTGCGTCGGGAACCCCAAAATCCTCTCCTTCTCTTAGCTAGAGCCACAACCTATCCTGTCAGTCACTCAGAATATGAACAGTTAAAGCAACAGGGATTTGAATTAGCCCGTCGCCTGCAAGATGCAAAAGCATTACAAGCCTTTCGGGAAGAACAAGCGTTTCTCTCCGAAAGAGAGACTCAGGAGAACATGCCAGATCCAGAGAAATTTGACAATCTTGATTTGTCAGATATGGATTCTTTAATGGAGGAAATGATCCGGAAATTTTTTGGCAGTAAAATGTCTAAAGCTGAATTGGAACGAATGCTTCCAGAACTCAAAAGGATGATGTTCAACAATATGCCCGACTTCGTGGAGGAGGATGATGATGAGCTAGACTTAGATTTTATGTTTGAAGACTTCCCACCAACTTCTAAGAAGCGAAAGGGTAGAAGAGGGGGTTTTCAGGAATTGTTTTAGGAACAGAGAATCTCAACTCAACCTGTCGGAGTTTGACAAATAGGAGAAGATTAAAGATTTTCATGCTTGCTAGTAAGCTGTTACATTAATTTTTTTAATTATGACGAATCACTACGAATGCTTGGGCATTTCTCCTGGAGCTAAACCCGCTGAAGTGAAAGCAGCGTATCATGCTAAACTGAGGGAATTTCCCGCTCATACTTATCCTAAGGAATTTAAGGAAGTTCGAGCCGCTTACGAGGCACTTCGCAAAGGAGAACATCAATATGAGGATTTTTGGAAAATGCGTCCTCTAAAAGCGGAACTTGAACCAGAGGTATTGAAAACAATGCGGGAAAAAGCAATATCTCAATTAGAAATTAGCATAGACGATCTCATTCGGGCAACATTTTAGGAGTTAGGTATTTGGGCTGACAATTATGGATAAAAAAATAATTAACGAATGATAAATCAAAAATGACCAATGATTAATGATAAAGAAGCTTTATTTAGCAAATTTCTAGATTATTTACAATCAGAACAAGCACCTCCTGAGTATTTGGGTGAACCACCCAAATCAAGTGATTCCTTTGATCCCTATCAAATGGTGGCAGAGTGGATTGCCTTGCGCCATGAGATGAAGCAACAAGGTAAATTAATGCGTTCGACTCAAGATGTTCTTCAGCAAGCATTGGAAGTTACTCGCACAGATAAAGAGCAACTGCAAACTCGTCTGGAAGACAGTAAAAAAGAGGCTCTCAGCCAATTTGAGCAACAGCAGGAGAAACTACTACAAGAATTGCTGGGTATTCAGGATGCTTTAGATCGCGCTTGTGCTTACTGGCAAGAGGAACTAAAAGCATTGGAAGTTAGCTCAGCTTTAAAATCAAAAGAGCAAAAAAGCTTTTGGGGAAAGCTCAGACATTTGTTTACAGCTAAGGTTGTGCCAGCACCTGAAACATCAGCATCTTTAAGAGACATTTCGCTCAGCAATCAACAGGGAGTGGAGTTAATTAGGAGATCGCTCTTAGAGGTGCTGCGACAACGGCGTGTTGTTCCCATTGAGGCTCATTCCCAACCCTTCAATCCCCAAATAATGTATGCTGTTGGTCGTCAGGAAAGTGTAGATGTAGCTGAAAATACAGTGATTCAAGAAGTCGTACGAGGTTATTTATGGGGCGATCGCGTGCTTAGAGAAGCACAAGTCATCGTCGCAGCAAGGAATAAGGAGTAGGGAGTCGTTTGTCTTTGAGTAGGCAGTATGGTAATAGCTCATACAATAACCATCAACTACTCCCTTACCACCAGAAGATTACCTAATACCTAATAGTCTGCCTGTCTTCTCATCCTCCAAGTTTTGCCTCAACCGAAATATTAAAAACCTACCCTTGTGAGCCTGCCCCCCCTGCCAGCCTCAACAGATAAATTCCTTAACCGAACCGTATTGGTACCGCCCCTACCAAGAATTTCAACGAACGTCTAATTAATTCTCTCTCCTATTTTTAATTATGATGAACCGCCAAAACGCCAAGAAAATAGAGAAGATAGGTAATTGTATACAGAGAAGGGAGTAACATAATGACTGCAGTTGGCATTGACTTAGGGACAACAAATTCTGAAGTGGCGATTGTCGAAAATGGACAAGTACGAGTGTTGCCAGGAGAAGATGGTGATTTAATTTTGCCTTCTTGTGTAGGGTTTAGCGATACAGGGAAACTGCTTGTTGGCAGAGAAGCACTTCGTCAATATGCTGCTGCGCCAGATCGCACTGTCAAGTCAATTAAGCGCTGGATGGGAACCGATCACAAAACTACTTTAGGTTCGGGGGAGCAAAGTGAATACTTACCCCATGAAATTTCTGCCATTATTCTTCGTGCCCTCAAACAGCGAGCAGAGAGTGTTTTGGGAGAATCGGTGACTCAAGCAGTGATTACTGTTCCGGCGTATTTTACAGATGCTCAACGACAGGCGACGAAAACTGCTGGAGAAATCGCTGGTTTTGAGGTTTTACAAATTATCAACGAACCAACTGCGGCGGCGTTAGCTTATGACATGCGTTCGGAGGAAACAGAACAGGTTTTGGTTTATGATTTGGGAGGTGGAACTTTTGATGTTTCGGTTGTGGAAATTACAGGTGATGTTACGGAAGTCTTAGCCAGTCATGGTAACAATCGGTTAGGGGGAGATGATTTTGACAGGCTTTTGCAACTGCATCTAGCCAGTCTTTTCCGCGCCAGTCATGGTATAGATGTGCCAGATGATGCAGTGACTCAGGCGCGTTTGTTACGAGCCGCAGAGCAGTTGAAAATTGAGATGAGTTCCCACGCCTTTGCTACAATACGTGAAGCTTTTTTGGCAAGTAAGGGTAAGACGGCATTGCATTTAGAGACAGAAATTGCCCGAGCAGATTTTGAAAAGTTGATTAGTCCTCTTATAGAAGAAACCCTAGAGGCGATTGACAGGGCATTAGCAGATGCTAACCTCCAAGCAGATGACATTGATCGCATTATCCTGGTTGGTGGTTCAACACGCATTCCTCTCGTGCGACAAATGATCGAGGAGCATTTGGGACAAGCTCCTACTGATGGGATTCAACCGGATCTTTGTGTGGCTTTGGGAGCAGCTTTGCAAGCAGGGGTGCTGGCGGGTGAATCAGTAGATGCCATTCTTGTGGATGTGATTCCCCATTCTTTAGGTATTGCTGTAGCCGTGAATACGCCAATGGGAATTATGCCTGGTTACTTTAGCGTCATTATTCCCCGCAATAGTGTTGTTCCCGTTTCTCGCTCCGAGGTTTATTCGACTCTACTTGACGATCAAGAAGCGGTGGAAATCGAAGTTTTTCAGGGAGAAAATATGATCGCTCAAGAAAATGTTCCCTTGGGTTCTTTTCGAGTAGAGAACTTACCACCTAAACTTGCAGGAGGTGTTCAAGTTGAGGTTCACTTTGATTTTGACCTAAATGGCATTCTCACTGTTACTAGCACTGAGAAAGGCAAAGGGCAACAAGGAACTCTTGTAGTAAATAATGCTGGTATGCAAAGACTTTCCAGCAATGAGTTGAAGCAGGCAAGAGTAAATTTAGAATCTTTGTTTCAAAGCGATGAAACAATTGGAAAATCCAAAATAGTCACAATTTCACCAGAACTTACAACGCTTTTAGAAAATGCTCAAAAAGCACTCTTTATCGTAGATGAAGCGCAAGAAGAGGAATTACAAGAATTGTTAGACAAAGTTGATGATGCGATCGCAGATAACAGTCCAGAATTACCTAAGTTGCAAGCAGAATTGGAAGATTTTCTTTACTATATTAGCACCGACGGTACGGAAGAACTATGAAATGTCCTGTGTGTGGTGCAGTCTATCGTTCTGCAATGTCTAGTGCCTTAACTTGCCGACGCTGTAAAGCAGACTTATCTGACTTGATACGTCTTCACGATCAAGCTGTATGGTATCATAGGCAAGCGCTGTATTTAGTGCAACATGGAAATTATGCAGAAGCAGAAGCAAACAACAAGCAAGCCTTGACAATGTATTCCAGCAATGCAGACTTCCACGCCTTGGCAGGTAAATTACGGGCATTACAAGGAAACTTCGCTGATGCGATCGCTTCTTGGCAACAAGCACTCCAACTTGATTCACAAAATGCGATCGCATCTACAGCAATGCAAATGCTCAACTCATGTCTCAATGATCAGTATTTAACCGAACCTGATCAACAGAAAAAGTCTGAATAATCACTTATAGTTCCCCCACGTACGGAACCCCACCCCTAACCTTTCCTCGCTTGCTGTTTGGGGCGGGGAAGTATTTTAATGGTAGTTGCAAGTAAAAAATATAACTCTAAATCTGATGCCCGAGGGAATGGGAGCAACTAATCAAAATCTGTTGGATAATTCGGATGGCGATAATGCTCAAACACGCGAGTGATTTGAATTGGCACGACACGAGTCAGAGAAAGTTGTGGAATCTCATGTTCTCCAAAGAATTCTGCACCTTCTGTTTCAAAACTCTCTGTAGCCGTGCCACCTATCAACTCACACTGAAAAAATAGCTTTTGACACTCTCTGAACTGGAAGTTCAGAGATTCTTAAGAGTTTGCCGCGCTCCTAATATCCCAAATGTTCAATTGAACTGGCGGGTTCCCAGGCACACCGTTTTTATCCTTACGGATACGGTGTTGTCTCCTTTTACTCGTTGGCAATTCAACGTTGGGCGTTTCAAACAAACAAAGTTGTTTGGGTTCCACAGAGTCCCTGTGTACTTTTATCCGACATTTTAAAGCTATCCTCAGCATCAGCGCACCACGATATTTGATATTCAAACCACCGACGTGGTCCGCATCAGCGAAGTATCCGCATTCAGTACAAACAAATATCTCTTTATCTCTGTTGGATGCATCAATATGATGACATTCAGGACAACTTTGTGAGGAGTGATGTGGTGGTACAACATCAAAAATTTTTCCCAACTTTGCAGCTGCGTACTGAATTTTTGTTCTCAAGTCGTACCAAGAAGCATCTGAAATAGCTCTATTCAATCCTGCTTTCCGTGCTTGTCCGTTACTAAGATAGCGTCCAGTCTCTTCATCTTTCTTGGGTTGACAACGCTTCAGAAGGTTGCTCACCCTGAGATCTTCCATAAAAATAGCATCGTATTTCTTGGCGAGGTTGGTTGCTATCTTCCACTGGTAAGCAGTACGCGTGTCAACTATTTTTTGATGAAGTCTGGCAACAACGTTGCCAGACTTGCATCTATTTTTACTCCCTTTTCTTTTACGACTGATGCGGCGCTGACGTATTCGCAACAGCTTTCGAGTTCTCTTGTTAGTAGAGAATTTGGGATTCAGGGTTCGCTTATTGTCAGATTGCACAATGAGCTTACGAATTCCCACATCGCAACCGACAACAGACTGAACGTCTTCTACAGATATGATCGGGAATGCAGGCACATCTTTATCTTCTATTCTGATAGAAACAAACCAGCCGCTAACCTTTAAGCGAAGCGTTACCGATTTAATATTAAATCCATCGGGAATAGGGCGGGAGTTAAAGAAACTCATCTCACCAATTTTTGGGAGGTAGATTTTGTTGACATTGATCTTAACTCCTGACTTGTATGTGAAACTTCTAAACGTACTACGGTTTGGAAACTTAGGAAATCGCTTCCCTTGAAAAAAGCCTTGATAAGCTTTGTCCAATCTTTCAATATTAAATTGTAAAACCGATGCATCAATTTCCTTATACCAAGGACGAGACAGCTTTAGTTCTGGTAGTAGTGCTGACTGGATTTCTCCGGCGCTACGTTTAGCAGGAATAGGATTGCCTTTTCTTGCTCCCTTGGTTTTCCAAGGATCACCTGTAGCTCCTCCAATTGAACAAGTTAAAGGACATATTTCTGCCTTCGTTCTTATTTCACAATAGTCGCCACAAATAAATCTTGACTGATAGCTATCAATTCTATCTGCCAAATTATAGTTATATGTTGCTTTTAACATGTTGAGCCATTGACACATCTTATTTGATTGCTCAATGCTTGGTTTTAGTTTGTAGACATAACCGAGAATTATATTCACCACCTCCAAAATTCATAGTAGCATGAATATAGTATTCTGTTATCACAAAAAAATGAAAAATAAATATGTGAGAATTAGACTTTCTGACCGACGGTTAAATAAGTTGCAGTGGTACTCTGCTGAAAACGGTAAGACAATGACAAGAGTAATTGAAGATTTTCTGGACACTTTGCCAGAACCCAAAAGACAAAACGACACAGGTCGTTGAAACTACCCGCGTCGTTTTCATCCGCTATTTAAAAAACGCATCTGCTACTATGGCGTAGCAGAATACTTAGCTGCTTTCAACTTCCCGTTCTCTTTTAGGTAAACGTAATATTGGAATGGTGGATGTCCGTGACGGGGATCATTTCTATCGTAAACTGCCAACAGCTTTACTGCTTTTGTCTGATCCCCTGATTCCTCGTACACCTCTCGCACAACGGCTTCACTTGGTGAATCACCAATATCTGCCCATCCTCCCGGTAGCGTCCAGCAACCATCCTCTTTTTCTTTAACCAATAGAAGCTTATCATCACTGAAGACAGCAGCACGCACATCTATCTTGGGAGTGGCATAACCTTTCTCTTTGTCGAAGAGATCCACAACGTAGCTTGCTTCTGCATTAGAGTAGGTTGCCATCATGTCTGCGGCAATCTGACGCACCTGTTGAAAGCGTTGTATGTCATAAGGGTTTTCACTAAAAGTGAGACCATTTTGGGCGATCGCCTGTAATTTTTGTCCCCATTCCAGCCACTTAAAACTCATGAACTCTCCTCCATCTACTATTTTGAGCTTTCGAGCCTAAAGTTGAATCTTAACTTGTAAATCTTGCCTGGTAATCTCCTGGTTCAATCCAGGCAAGAGCAACAGCATTTTTGAGCCCAGTACAAAAGCTGCTGTGATTCAATTTGAAAAGAATGGCAATCAAGCTTCTAACACTGAAGGGGTTGTAGGTTCCATTACTTGGACGAATATTTTTGA
This sequence comes from uncultured Scytonema sp., assembly GCA_937873135.1. Classification (GTDB taxonomy): domain Bacteria; phylum Cyanobacteriota; class Cyanobacteriia; order Cyanobacteriales; family Nostocaceae; genus Rhizonema. The sequence goes on from CALMVQ010000302.1 coordinate 13,609, forward strand.
TGATTGATGAGATATTTACTCTTCGCGATCAGCTCCTCAAACATTTCCGGTTGCATTCTTCTGATAATATTGATCACAAAATCATTGAGAGCAGCCCATCCGACCTTAAAAAAGTTGTCATGCAACCTGATATCAAGCCCATGCGGGGAGTACGGTGGCGTATTCCCATTGTCCTCGCTGTGACGGTGTTCGTCAACTACCTAGACCGTAACAATCTCGCGCTAGCGCTGCCACGTATAGCTCAAGATTTTGGTTGGAGTAACCGAGAGATTGGTTCAAACGGTGAATTGCTTTTAGCTGCCTTCTTTTTGCCATATGCGGTGTCGAATATATTGCTTAGTAGAGTTGCTGAGCGATTCGGTTCCAAGCGCAGTGTGATCGCAGCAATCACAGCGTTTTCCCTTTTTACTATCCTGAGTGGGTTCTTTGGGCAGTCGCTGACTTCACTGATTGTGCTGCGCTTGCTTCTGGGTTTCGGTGAGGGTGTTCATATCCCAATGCTGAGCGTACTTACAAGTCGGTGGTTTCCGGTAAGCGAGCGATCGCGAGCCAATGCGATTTGGGGGGCAGGAATTCTACTTGCCACTGCAACTGCGCCACTGATTATTGTCCCATTGATTAATATCATTGGTTGGCGTCCCACATTTGCTGTGATTGGTGTGGTTGGTATGCTGGTTTCTATTCCGCTCGTTTGGTCAATAGTAAAGGATGCGCCCCATTGTAACAGTAGTGTGAGCGACGCTGAATTGGCGTATATTCGCGCGGGGCAAAAAATATCTGATGTTGCAGGTATAACAACTTCCCAGACAAGCTACCTGCGCTCAAAGCGATTTTGGCTGGCAGTTATCGGTGGCACGCTAAATGCGTTCTGTGTTTTTGGTATACTTAATTGGTTACCGACTTACTTCAACCGCGCCAAAGGAATCGACTTTGAGCGACTGGGATGGCCACTGTTTTTGATTTTTGCAGTAGGTATCGTCGGCGTCTTCTTCATGGCTTTCCTGGGCGATCGTCTCCAGCGCCGAACGCTGCTTGCAAGTGTAGGTTTTTTAATAGCAGGCGTAATGGTATACATCGCCTCAAGTGTCAACAAATTAGAACTCTTGGTGTTGTTCTTTGCACTCGCTGTATTTTTCCAGAGCGCCTACACTGCCCAAGAATATGCCATTGTTCAACGCCTATTGCCCCCTGAGCGAATTGGTGCTGGTACCGGACTATACAACGGGCTTGCCGTGCTATTTGGTGGTGTTGGTGGTTCGCTGATCCCCGGCTCGATTGTTGCTATCACTGGGAGTTTCGATGCTGGAATGTTCAGCATTGTTGTGGGTGCCTTGATTGCGGCGTTTATCATGTTACTATTAGCGCGAACGATCAAGTATTAAAGTAGAACCCCACCAGTTTTGCCTGCATATCAATCATGGAAAAACTCGATGTTGCTAAAAAAAAGAGCGATCGCACTTGCCTGTACGAACGTATAACAAGCACTCAGGACAACACACTCAATCATGTTGGCAAATAACTCGAATAGACATCAGCGAGAAATGATGTAGGGGTGATCGCCAATACTGCGTTCTGTTTAGGATACGACACTAATCGCCCCTAACAAGCATTTCAACAAACGCATAATTAATTGTCACTCGATGTCTAATGTTAACATGTACCGTGTATTTCCTTTAACAAGTGGATAATTCAACTAATTTTAAGGCTAGTTCTTCACCAGAAGCATTATTTTTGTAAAGAATTGCAGCAATTTCTTGGACACAAACTTGTATTCGTTGGGCTTCCGCAGCCGTCATGGTGTTGGGTTTCTCCTGGGCTGAGTCGTTTGGTACTGCGTTTTGTGGATTTACCTGATTGAGAGGGATGCTCCAGCTTTGATGTGTCTTTCGCCACACTTGTGGAGTTGTGTTGTGGAACCGGAGAAACTGGCGGCTAAAATGGCGTCTATCGAAATAGCCCACCGCTTCAGCAATCTGTTCAATTGACTGGCTAGTTTCGAGGAGCAAGCGGCGTGCCTCTACCATGCGGCGTTCAACAATCCAACTTAGTACGGTTTTTCCTGTCTCTCGCCGCACGAGATCGGTCAGGTAAGCTGGAGAGCGACCTACTACAAGAGCCACTTCCCGAAGGCTAATCGAATCCTTATAATTCTCCTCAATAAAGCGGAAGACGCTGAGTAGGAGTGGGCGGCGATGAAGAAACCATTCTTTGATCCCTCCTTTAAGTTCCGGAGTGTTAAACATAGAGTTCATGTTAACGTCATGGGATGTGGTGTACTCAAGTAATTGACTCATTAGCTTACCTTCTTTAATTTTTTCAAAAATCTTGTCACTTTACTGTCAGATGCACCCGAACTTGAAAATTATTTAAAAATAGCTTAAGTAAGCAAATGACAGTTAATCGTAATTCACAGGTGGGATTGTGGGAGAAAACTTAAACAGCACGCAAACATACATATAGCAATCCACATTGATTTTTGACTCACTTGCAGAAACAAACAACCAACACGCAGATAACAAGTGGCATTAAGTTGTACTGAATCTTTTTCAAAAATCAAAGAGGAGTCCTACGGAGTGAGATGTTTAAAAGTTTTCATTAACCTTTTACTGCAAAAAAATATTAAATCTGGTGTCAACGCCTGATCCAATGCAGCAATTTATCAGAAGCATAAACATCGCGATAAAAGTTGAGTTGCTCGCATTTTAAGTAACACGCACCTCTATGGCCACGTCGGAGAAAGGTATTATTCCCCCAAGCTATAATTTCGTTAGTTACATCATCACAACAATTCCATTCATTATAAATAACTTCCCCGTGGAACATAACAATTGGCCAAGCCATCGTTACACCTGGTTGAGCGAGAATCGCCCACCAATTTATTTCTCTGCTTATCGCTGAGGTTTTGTCAAAAAAAGGTCCGTCTGCACAAAAATAGACAAGACTGTCGGCGTACTCAGCAGCTAAAATATCTCCCCTTCCTTGTCGCAATGCTTCACAATGCGTTGGCCACCAATGTTTGTTCTCCTGTTCTATATGTTCTATACTGTATTGCGGAGTTATTTCAGGCAAAATTTTCTCATATAGAGAAATATATGTCTCAGCGTACCCCAGCATTTCTAATGCTTTTTCATTAGAAACTAGCTTTGGCTTTGAATAATCTACAGATAACTCATTGTAGTAGTTAGTTTTCTTAATCATTTCAAACCTCTACGCAAAGTTGTAATTGAACGTTACAGTGCTGAAATTAGATCCTACTTGGAGAACTGTAGAACACGGGACTTTTTGGGAATAACTATAATTAGTATTTTTATTTACTCAAAAAAATAGGGAGGCAAGTGGGAGTTTTTTTGTCCCCATACTTGCAGTAAGAAATAGTAAGCCACTCCTAAATGAATAGCTCATAAAGCAGGTTTTTTTGTGATGTTCTTTGAATCATTGTCTATATTTCAGCAGGTCTTTGCCAGTCAAGATAGAAAACTTAAGGAAAAAAGTTAAGATTTATTTCGTTGTATATCATCGAAAGCTATCACTCAAGCGACTTTCAGCTTTTAGCGAATCTGTGCTTCCGGTTGCATGTACCTTTATACAATTTACTTAGTACAAGTTGCATTCTGCGGCCCTTTTGCGGAAGGCGATCTTTTTGGTAGTAGACGCTGAGTTTCCGCAGTGTAGGGGAATAAAGTAGCTGTAAAGAGTTGTTCATCAGGTGATGAGTGTCTGACTATAGCACTTGTCGATAGATTTATATCATGTCCGCTCTGATTACTGATCATTAAAGCTAGAACTCTCCTAGTGAGCTTTACGTCCCCGAACCGCCTGCGTTCTCACTCTTAGGGGAGCCAGTACGCCCTTGGAGAGAAGTCTGAGCGGCATAAGCCACCTTAAAGAACTTCGTTCTGTTCGCCCAGTTGTAGCATACGAGCATGGTGGGGTTCAGTGTCTGATGACATATCTTTTTCTACTATAATTTTATTTAACGCTGATTTAGTAAAGATTTTATGACGCTTGTCGCCTTATTTAGTTGAGTTATCAGACTAAAAATAATATCTATAAAAAATCTTAACTTTCTACTAAGTTGATTAATTTAAGTTGCTTAAGTTTTGTAAAGTTAGGAAAATTGAGCTTAAAGAGTATAACTTAAGTACTTGGCAAAAAAGCTATCCTATGACAGATATGGAGACATTAATTTTGTAGAAAATCTGCTATTAATTTTCCACTTCCCTGTTCTAATTGTGCATAAGTTGATGAGATTGAAACCTATAAATAAAATAAGAAGGTTAGCTATTCAAGTTAAACTACTGTTAAGTAAAAAGGTAGGAGTTGACTTAAGTACTCAAAGCTCATAAATGTGTAATTTATGACCAAAATATCTTGGGTAATTGAATTTATAAGCACATGTGAATTAACAAACAAGCCATGCTGCCTTCAAAGCCCTCTACGTATGGCTTCTTGTTGAATGTACAGAATGGTGGTCAAAAATATCCTATCTGCAACTTATCTATATATCACTTGGTAGTAAGTAACTGACTTGTAAACTACCTACACTTTGTACACAAGCAAAGTCAATTATCAACCCATATGCATTCACTTTGCCTTTATGAACACTAAATCCCCCGCTAACAAAAAGACTACGGCCAAAAAGTTAAAAGCCGATGCCAATACCGAATTCACATCACTTCAGACTACATACATTACAAATAAATCCGACGAACATAGTCTTTTCTTACCATCTAAATCATCTTTACTCCTCTCACCTCTTGCAAATGTCCAGTCTAGCCCTCAATTGGACATTGCGTCAGCCGTCAAAGAAAGTAAGCAAGTCACCCCTGTCTCAGTAGCTGAAGCAGTTGTCAAGATGCTGGAAGAGATGGGAGTACAATATGCGTTTGGTGTTTCGGGAGGAGCGATCGCACCCCTTTGGCACGCACTGCAACACAGTTTAATCCAGGTACTGCACTTTCGTCACGAAGCAGGAGCAGCTTTTGCCGCCGCCGAAGCTTACTTTGCTAGTGGTCGTCCGGTTGTAGTGTTTAGTACAGCAGGTCCGGGGATCACTAACGCGTTAACCGGATTATTCGCTGCACGCTGGGAGGGTGCAAAGGTTATTTTTCTGTCGCCTTCCACATCAACAGCGCAGCGCGGACGGTGGGCTTTTCAGGAAACCAGCGCTTACACCATGCCCTGCGCTGGAATTTTTACTTCTGAACTACTGTTCAATTATGCAACCACTCTTGAATGTAGCAATGAACTCCCAGAGGTTCATCGACGACTGGCGAAAGGCTTAGCGCGACCGGATGGTTTTGTAGCACACTTGAGTATCCCCACCAACATCCAAACAAGTTTAATCGAGACATCGTTGCCACAAGTAACTCTTTCTGTTGCTCCCCCTGCTGCAAGCTCCGAAACGATTGCGGAATGTGCGCGGTTGTTGTCCTCGGAACCATTTGCCATCTGGGTTGGCTTTGGTGCGCGGGATGCAGCAGGGGATATTTGCCAGCTTGCTGAGAGAACGGGGGCCGGGGTGATGTGTTCGCCGCGCGGCAAAGGTATTTTTCCCGAAGACCATCCTCAATTTGTCGGTGTCACGGGCTTTGCTGGTCATGAGTCGGTTTTGAGGTATATGCAAGAGTATTGTCCTAGAAGGACGCTGGTACTCGGAACACGCCTTGGTGAATTCACCTCATTCTGGAAGCCCCAGATGGTCCCCGCTAATGGTTTTGTGCATGTTGACATCGACCCAGAAGTGCCAGGAACTGCTTATCCCTCTGCCAAGACATTTGCTATCCAGTCGGACGTGGGAATCTTTGTGAAGGCGCTGTTGAAGCACTTCCCAAAGCGTCAAAATCGAACAAAGATCCAGTCTTTGCCTCGACCCTACCGTGCGGTAATCAATCCCAACACAAGTAGCCCGGTGCGACCCGAGGTACTTATGAATATGATTCAACGGATAATTGTCGAGGGCAGTGATGCATTGGTGATAACTGAGGCTGGTAACTCGTTTGCTTGGGGAAATCATCTGCTGCGATTTAACCACCCAGGTCGTTATCGAGTCAGTACTGGGTACGGAGCAATGGGTTATGCTGTAACGGGCGTTGTAGGATCTGCTCTAGCTCGTAATGGCAAGGCGATCGCCATCGTTGGAGATGGTGCCATGCTCATGAACAACGAGATCAGTACTGCGGTGCAACATCAGATTTCTGCCGTTTGGATCGTACTAAACGACTCGCATTACAACATGTGTGACCAAGGAATGGCTATGTTAGGGTTTGAGGGTATAAACGCAAACATCTCACAGACTAATTTTGTCAAGATTGCTCAAGGGATGGGAGCTAATGGTATCCGCGTTGAAAAAGAATATGACATTCAAGCAGCACTAGAGAAAGCACTAGCCTGTACTGGTCCGTTTGTAGTTGATGTGGTCATCGATCCTAAACGACCTGCACCGATTGGAAGTCGTATCAGCAACCTAAGTTTACAACAGCAATAGAATTAATAGGAGATTTGTTCTCATGCATTACTCAGTAGGCATTTGCTCGCTTGCATTGAGCTTCCCGAACACCATACGTACAAACGATTACTACCGCAATAAATATCCAGAGTTAATTGCTCAGTCCGAGCAAAGAAGTTTAGCAAAGCTGTTTTCACTGGCTGACTCCGCTCCCAGAAATGAGTTTGACTTGGAGATGATGCCTTATTTGTCAGACCCCTTTCGCGGCACCGTTGAACGGCGAGTACTTGCCCCTGGTGAGACGTCACTAACGCTTGAGTATAAAGCCGCTAAAGATGCTCTTGACGCAGCTAAACTTTCTCCCGATGATGTCGATCTGATGATAGTCGCCTCACTCGTTGGCGAGCATATCATACCTGGCAATGCTGTTTTCCTCGCCAAGCAACTCGGTTTACAATGTGCCGCTTGGAATCTTGATTCAATGTGCTCAGGTGCGATGGTTGCACTCCAAACTGCCAGTACACTCGTTCGAGCAGGAGAGTACCGCAATGTGCTGGTGGTAAATTCTTGTACGTTCTCTCGCTTTCTTGATGAAAGAGATACCCTCTCGTGGGTAGCTGGTGATGCTGCCGGAGCCTTTATAGTTCGTCCAATTCAAGGCAAGCAAGGAATTCTCGGCAGCAAAACCGTTCATACCGCAGAAACTTGTGGTGCCTTTTACACTCAACTGGCACAGGATTCCCAGGGTGATCCACGATTCTTTCTAAGGTCAGCAAAGGGAGCTAATCGAATAATCAGCACTACATTTGCTAATTATGTTCGTACTTGCTGCAATGGTGCTGCCGCTGCTGCCAACGTCACACTTGACCAGATTGACTTCTTTGTTTTGAATGGAACAACTGCCTGGTTTGCTAACTTTTGCGCTCGTGTACTAGGCATTGACTTAGAGCGCACAATCAACCTCTACCCTAAGTATGGGAACATTGGACCAATAGCTGTCGTTAGTAATTTGTATTATGCAGCACAATTGGGTAAAATCAAGGAAAATGATTTGGTTCTCGTCTATTCCCTTGGTACACCAGCGAACGCTACTGCAAGTGTAATGCGCTGGGGTGATGTAGCTCTAGGACCTGTTCCAGTTAATGAACCCAATATTGCAGTCAAAAGAGCCAAAGACAAGAGCCTTGTTATGGCTATCTAACAATATTGAATACCAATTCTCTTCACTATTACAACAAATCAAACCTCCTGTAGCCCCTCCGCAAGTGGGGGGGCCGCCGACAGGTGGGATGTATTTTCCTTGTTAAACAAGGGTTTTAAGTACTTGTTACGCCAGAAAGTTTCAAAGTCCCAATCACTACTAACTAGTGTAAAACAAAGCTACTCAGACGAAAGGAACACACTCATGATCGGTCAATTTTATGGAAAGGTCGCGCTGGTTACAGGAGCTTCATCAGGCATTGGTCGGGCGACTGCGATCGCGTTTGCACGTGCTGGAGCAAAGGTCGTGGTTGCTAGTCGTCGCATCACGAATGGAGAAGAAACCGTGCACCGCATACATGAGCTTGGAGGAGAGGCTATTTTTGTCAAGACCGATGTGTCAAAGGCTGCTGAAGTAGAGGTACTAGTCAACAAGACTATTGATTACTATGATCGTCTGGACTACGCTTGCAACAACGCTGGTATTCCGGCATCTAGTCCACTCATTGATATCTCCGAAGAGGACTGGGATCGCGTGCTCAACGTTAATCTCAAAGGAACGTGGCTCTGTCTCAAGTATGAAATCAAGGCAATGCTCAAACGAGGTGGCGGTGCAATTGTGAACGTGGCTTCCATTGGTGGTGTCATCGGCTGTGAAGGGCTGACCAGTTACTGTGCTAGTAAAGGTGGGGTTATTGCCTTAACTCGAGCAGCGGCACTTGAATATGCCCAATCCGGTATCCGGATCAATGCTGTGAGTCCTGGTTGCGTCCAGACCGATATACTGGCTAATGTCCCACTAGACATACTTGCTCGAATTAAAGCAGCGCATCCGGTAGGACGTATTGGCAAACCAGAGGAAATTGGAGAAGCTGTATTATGGTTGTGTTCTAATACGGCTTCCTTTGTCACTGGGCATAATATGGTAATTGATGGAGGATATACTGCACAGTAAAGTAGAGAGTATAGCCGTCTGAAGTGAGGAGTTCTAGCCAATCTCATCGGCTGTCAAACTCTCCATAGTGTAACCATGTTACTACTTCTCTATATATTCAATTGCTCCTAAGTATTTCAAAGCAAACTTTTCTGCTTCTGTTAAGCCAATCACGCTACTAATATTCATACCTTCGTAAGGTCTAGAACTTCTCAGAGTTTTTAGGGACTCACCAGTTTTTACATCCCAAAGCTTTATTGTCTCATCTTCACTACTACTGACTAGGGTTTCACCTTGAGGACTAAATGCTAATGACCAGACTAACTTAGAATGACCCAATAAAGTGTTTATACATCTGTTTCTACTGGTATCCCATAACTTGATCGTTTGGTCACCACTACCACTTGCCAGTGTGCCACCACCTAAAAAGGTGAGTGCATATACACAATTAGTATGTCCAAGCAAAGTTCCAATACATTTACCTGTACTGACATCCCAGAGTTTTATCGTTTGGTCACCACTGCCACTTGCTACAATATTACCATCAGGACTAAAGGCGAGTGACCAGATCCAGTCAGTATGAGCATACACAGTCTGAAGGCAACGACCAGTGCTGACATCCCAAAACTTTAGTGTTTGATCATTACTGGCACTGACTAGCATATGACTATCCGGGCTAAAAGCGACTACTGTTACCCAATTAGTGTGTTCTTGTAGGGTCTTGAGGCAAAGACCTGTCTTAACATCCCATAGCTTTACTGTTTGGTCCTGACTGCCACTAGCAAGTATAGTACCTTGGCAGCTGAAGGCAACTGACATAATCCAATAGCTATGTTCGCGCAAAGTTTTGAGACATTGACCAGTCCTAATATCCCAAAGCTTCACTGTTTGATCCTCACTGGCACTGGCAAGTATATTACCTTGAGGACTGAAAGCAACTGATGTGACCCGATTACTGTGTCCCTGCAAAGTCTTGAGGCATTCGCCAGTGCTGACATCCCACAGCCTCACTGTTTGGTCACCACTACCACTTACTAGCATAGTACCTTGAGGATTGAAAGTGACTGACCATACCCCATTACAGTAACCTTGCAAGATTTTCAGGCATTGACCTGTAGTGACATCCCATAGCCTTACCGTTTGGTCATCACCGCCACTCACTAGTATCGTGCTTTTCGGTCTAAAGGCGACTGACCACACCCTGCTAGTATGCGCCTGTAGAGTACTTAGGCATTGACCTGTAGTGACATCCCACAACCTTACTGTTTGGTCCTCACTCCCACTTGCAAGCTTTTGCCCATCACAATTAAAAGCAACTGAATTTACGCAGTCAGTATGACCATGCAGAGTAATCAGGCATTGACCGATATTGACATCCCATATTTTCACTGTTCTGTCATAACAACCACTAGCTAAAGTATGACCATTTGGGCTGAAGGCGAGTGAGCGGCTCCCAGTGTTATTATCCTGCAAAGTTTTCAGGCAAAGACCGCTGCTAGCATCCCACAACTTCACTGTTTGGTCATCACTGGCACTGGCAAGTATAGTACCTTGGGGGCTGAAAGTGACTGATGTAACCCGATGACTATGCCCCTGCAAAGTTTTGAGACATTCATAAGTGCTGACATCCCATAGCTTGACCGTTTGGTCCTCGCTGCTACTTGCAAGCAGGTTACCATTGAGACTGAACGTGACTGACCAGATGCTACCGCTATGACCTTGCAAACAAGCAAGGCAAAGACCTGTCTTAGTATCCCACAGCTTCACTATTGGGTCATCACTGCCACTAGCAAGAACATCACCATCGGGACTAAAAGTAATCGGCCAAACAAAACCCGTATGTGCCTTGAAGCTGAGCAGTTGTTTCCCGTCCGCAACCTGATACAGGCGGATCTCACCATTAGTATCCCCCGTAGCCAAGACTTTTCCATCAGGATTAAATGCTACTGAATGAATACCACCGAGAGTTTCAATAAAAATACATTTATCTATATGGGCGTGAGCAAAATTTGCCTTGTGCAAATTCACACACCGCAGGTCTACTTGCCAAACACTTAGATAAGAAAAATCATAGGCACTTAGATCGATTTCCAGATGACAAAGCAGATTAAGGATATTTCCACCCGTATAACTTTGCTCCAGGGGTGATGTCTCTCGTAGCGTTGCTAAAATTTGAGTTAACTGATTTTCTAGGTTTTTTTTGTTTCCAAAGACAGCGAGCAACCCATTTATAACTGGTTGTAGGATAAGGCGAATTTGAGTTTCCCTCACGTAGTCTTTCGCAGTCGCCTTGATTAGAGCGTAGCAGCTAAAAAGCTTGAGATTCTGTGTTTTAATCTCTGAACAGACTTGATCTACCAATCGATTAGTCATATACTCGATGACTACAGGTTGTAGCGTAAAGAGTGCTACGCTTTTCTCAACAAGCTCCGACTGAGTCTTTTCGAGCAAACATCGCCTTGATAAAGACTCCAGAGCCTCCAGTAATTTTAGCGGTGGTATTGGCGATCGAAGATCGTCTTGTAGCTCTGAGAACGAAATCGTCTCACGATTGATTGCTAGCCAGTACATAACTTCATGCTCTAAATCTGACAAGCGCTCTTCCTGCTGGTTCAACAGGTGGCGAATATCTCCAAAAACAGCCGTATCTTGTTTGAGAAATTCAGAAACATTACCATTAAAGACATCATTAATAGTCGTCGCCACTATCTTTAAAGCTAACGCGTTGCCAGCATACCGTTCAACTACTTTTCTCAATTCTATCTCTGAGCAAGCGCACCCCTTGAGTTTAAAGATTTTTTCCCCGTCTTCCGCCTCTAAGCCGCACAGTTGAAATGAGCGAACGGGCAGTCCTTGTCCTTCGAGTGATGCTACGTCTTTAGGTTTTTCTCGAGATGTCAGCACTAAGCTGCTAGTATGGTCAACTTCTCCTACGCATTTGATGAGTTGACCATAATCTTCATAGCCTTCCCGATACCATCCAGCATAATTGCCACTTGCTAGAATGGTTTCAGCATTATCAAGTATAATAAGGCAGCGGTATTTCTGTAAATAATCAATCAGTCGTGAAATTCTGCCGTCTACACTATTCGGTAAGTCAGTTTCCAAAATCTGCCCTGAAGAGAAAAACTGAATCACATTAGCCAAAAGCTCGAGTAGTGGTGGGGCGTTATAGAGCGATCGCCAGATAACGTACTCAAAATGCTCCTGAACTTGTTCTGCTAGTTTGGCTGCCAAACAGGTTTTACCAATTCCCCCCATTCCCAAAAGTGCTACAACTCGGCAGCGATCTTTAATCAACCATTGCTCTAGCGTGTTGAGTTCCGCTGTACGTCCATAAAAAACTGATACACAAACCACTTCTCCCCAATCAACACGCTGCTTAGTAAGCTTCAAAGCTTCAAGCTTTTCTAAATCCGGTTCTCGCTGTGTATAGTCGCTTTTATCCAATTCTAAATTAAACGCCATAAACAAACGAACAATCGTTTGTTTATCTACCCCTGTTTCGCGAGTCAATACTTTTCTCAAGGTAACAGGAGTGATCCCAACGAGTTCACTTAATTCTTCAATGGTATATCTCTCGCCAGATTTTTCCTTAAATTCCCACTCAACTTTAGCATTCTGAAGCTTCTGCCAGCCTTGTCGAGTGAGTATAAGTCCACGATTGCGTTTTTGCTGTTGCTGTTTCATGCTTACCTCTCGCAATCCCTCTCCTTAAGTTGAAGGGTACGGTTATGATGGTTAAAAATTTCTCACATTCAGCCGCCGAACCTGTTTTATCCACTGCCTATATGCTGCTATATATATTGCCCCTCCTACGATCTACTAATTTCAACAATTATGAAGTACTCTGTTATTATGATGTTACTAGAAAAGTCATTGAAAAGCAATTACCATGCCGAGAAAATATGCTGCTAACTTGACTATTCAGTTTTCGCACGAGGAGAAACGCATTTTGGAGGAATATTGTGAAAAGATGCAGCGAACAAAGAGCGATATCATTCGAGAGTTTGTTCGCTCACTGAAAACGAGCTTACACCAGAGCTAATGCTGCAGGAGCATTTTTGTACCCAGATATAGAACGGTATCCCAATCAAAAACATTGACAAAATCAGCAATATTTGATGCCAAAAGAGTGTATCCCAAGTTTATAAATGTGGTCGGCTGTCTGGAATCTGCTGATTGAAATGTTCTTTATAGTCAATTTGGTCTACTTGAACGACTAACGTTTGGAGGGATACAATCGGTGCTGTGGCCCTTACAAAGGTAGGTATTTTTTCTTTGGTCATTTTTTGACGATAAGAGCCAATGCTTAAATCTTGAAACGACCAAACCACGTTAATCACTTGAGAATTTTCTCAAGTATTTTCGAGATTGCAAAAAACCTACCCTTGAGAGGTGCTGTGATCCCCTCAATGCGGTTAGAACTTACGCATTGACGTAAAGCTCGCCGGGGGAAGCTTCCCCCGGCGAGCTTTACAAAATGTTGTTTGTGTGTAGTATGCCATAGTAGACATAAATCACCTCAATTTAGTCAGGTTTTGAACCTAGAAGAAATAATCACCGATTCCTACTTCTTATATAGGTGTCAGCGAAATCAACTTATGCACGTGTAAGAAAGATCCAGATCATCGATAGCAATTTTGGGAGAGAGCGATCATGTGTAGGGGATTCAAATGAGAAACTAGGTAAAGTTTTTATTGATACATCTTTCCGTGATTCAGATCTGCCCTCAGCCTTTCTTTGTCAAAGAATACAAACTAGCAAAAGAAAAATCGACCCTTGCGATCGCAAAGCCGCGCTCTTTAAACTTCTTTATATCGATACGTAAGTCTTTAATCTTACAAATATGAGTAAAACCTTAGTTGCTTCGGTAAACAACAATGACCTTAGATTGGCAAAAGAATTAATCGAAAATGGTGCAGATGTTAATCAAAAAGATAGTAGTGGAAATAGCCTCTTAATTGTTAGTTCTGCTAATGGTCAATCTCAAATGGTGAAGCTACTCCTTGATTCTGGTGCCGATCTTCACGCGGTTGACTCAAGTATGAAAGCCACTGCACTCCACGCCGCTGCTTATTTAAAGCATCCAGAGGTTATGAAAATTCTAATTGAGCATGGGATCAATATAGATGCTCAAGGTCCGTATAACGGATATACTGCTTTACACGATGCAGTTTGGCAGAACAATGTTGAAGGAGTTAGGCTCCTAGTCAATGCAGGTGCGCTATTAGACATCAAAGGCAAAAACGGAGACACACCCTTGGATATTGCCAAAAAAAGTAAGATGAAAGAGATTGTCACCATTCTTTCTGGGCATAAATCTGATTAAACGATGATCAATTTACGGAGACATTTGAAATCAAGTGTATTTATGTATGTCAAAAACTAATGGAAAACAATTTTTATATACTCAACTGTCCGATCCTTGGGAACTTCCAGAGGCTGAGTTAAAAATAAGACACAGAGCAACAGAATATTCAGGGATACAGGTATCAAGCGAAAACCAAAAATTAATAGGAAGTCAAACTCAAATCTCGGAACCTAACATAGTCTTCCCTCAGCAAAAAATACTTAGCTTTAAGCAATGTGGCGGGCTGAGTGAGTACTAATATTATGTCCGCTCTGATTACTTATTCTTGAAGAACCTCACCCCAGTAAAGCTCAGCTTTACGGCCCCTCCCCCCAAGCGGGGAGGGGTAGGGGTGGGGTTCAGTGTATAGGGAAGCTAAAAGTGATTATTCGCACTTGTTACGACATTATAACCGATTGAACACTTATAGCAAGGTTCGTAGTTGCGCTTCAGCGCTCTCATGGTCTTAAGAGGGCTGAAGCGCAACTATAAGCCTAAATTTTATCTATAAGTAATTTAGTTACTATAAAATAATGTATATTATTTTATACTTGTCATCTTTAAGAAGTTGTTAATTGTTAATAGCCATTAACCATCAACTCTCAAGTTAAGTGATTAACCAGATTATTGTTCAACTGCTCCCAGAACTTTAAGTGAAGCAATAGTCTCTTGAGTTAAACCTGTAACACCATTAATATTCATTCCCTCGTAAGGTCTTTCATTTCTTAAAGTTTTTAGGCACTCACCAGTAGAAACATCCCAGAGCTTAACTGTCCCATCTTCACTGCCACTGACCAAAGTTTGACCATCTGGACTAAAAGCAACTGACCTTATCCAGTGTGTATGACCCTGTAAAGTTTTGAGACAAAAACCCATGCTGACATCCCATAATCTTACCATTTGGTCTGTGCTACCACTAGCTAGGATATTACCTTGAGGACTGAAGGCAACTGACAAAACCCAACTTGTGTGTCCCGTCAAAGTTTGAATACATTCACTCTTGCTAATGTCCCAGAGCTTCACAGTTTTATCTTTGCTACCACTAGCCAGGATGTTACCTTGAGAATTGAAAGCAGTTGATAAGACCCAACCTGTATGTCTCGCTAAAATTTTGAGACATTCACCAGTACTGACATTCCACAAACTCACTTTTTGGTCATCACTACCACTGGCTAAAATTTGACCATTAGGACTAAAGGCAATGGACCATACCCCATGACTATGTTCCAAGCTTTTCAAAACTTCACCAGTACTAATATCCCATAACCTTACGGTTTGGTCATCACTGCTGCTGGCAAGGATATTACCACAAGGAGTAAAGGTAACTGCTTTTACCCAACCAGTATGGGCATGTAAACTTTTATAGCAAACTTTTGTACTCATATCCCACAACTTAACTACATGGTCGTAACCGCCAGTAGCTAAGATATTACCTTGAGGACTGAAGGCAACGGTTCGTACTCGGCTAGCTTTAATTTGCCAAGATTTGTAACACTGACTAGTGCTAACATCCCAACAGCATATAGTTTGGTCATCACTACCGTAAACTATAGTTTTACCTTGAGAAGCAAAGGCAACCGACAACACCCCATTATTATAGCCCTGCAAGTTTCTTAGAGCATGACCTGTGCTGACATCCCAAATCCTTACAGTTTGGTCATCACTGCCACTGGCAAGGATATTACCTTCACAATTGAAAGCAACTGATAACACCAAACTAGTGTGTCCCCGCAAAGTTCTAAGACATTCACCTGTGCTACAATCCCAACAGCGTACAGTTTGGTCATCACTGCCGCTAGCTATAATCTTACCTTTAGGAGCAAAGGCGACTGACCTAACCCGACCAATATGTCCTTGCAAAGTTTTAAGGCATTCACCTGTACTACAATCCCAACAGCGTACAGTTTGGTCATCACTACCACTAACTATAGTTTTGCCATCCGAACTGAAGGCCACTGACCACACTAAACTTGTATGTCCCTGCAAAGTTCTTAAGCATTCACCTGTGCTAACATCCCAAAGCTTCACAGTTTTGTCGCTACTAGCACTAGCTAAGATTTTACTTCGAGGACCGAAAACAGCAGACAGTACCCGACCACTATGTCCGTGCAAAATTTTGTAGCATTGATTAGTACTGAGTTTCCATAAACTTACAGTTGGGTCATCACAAGCACAAGCTAGGATCTTACCTTGAGAACTGAAAGCAACGGCTCGCATCTGCTCGGGGTGTTCTGTAAAAGTTTTTAGACATTCACCAGTACTGACGTCCCATAACTTGATATTCTCGTCAGTACCCCCACTCTGAAGTGTACTACTATCTGGACTGAAGGCGATCACTCGAACAAAACTAATATGCCCAAGACATGTTAAAAATTGTTCCCTAGTGCCCGACGTTAAGCTGTCGCCAACGGCAAATTCTCGCCACAAGCAAATTTTACCATTAACGTCACTCGTCGCCAAAGTTTTTCCCTTAGGGCTGAATACAACCGTAGAAATTCTACTGAAGTTTTTACTAAAAAGCGACTTTGATAAATTAGCGTTTCGGAAATTAACTCCATGTAAATTTATATTTCTTAAGTCAGCTTGCCAAATACTTAGGTTAGAAAAATCATAGTCTTTCAAATTGGTCTTTAGCTGACAAAGCAGATTGAGAATATTCCCGCCTGTATATCCAAGTTCATGTGGATATTCTTTTTGGAGATTTGATAATATTTGTGTTAGTTGATTTTCCAGTATTGTTTGATTTTTAAAGATAGTAAGTAGTTCATCTATAAGTGGTTTTAAAATGAAGCGTATTTGATTTTCTCGGAAGTGATCTTTGGCTTCAGCCTTACTTAAAGCATGAGATTTTAAAAGTACAATCTTCTGAGTCACAATCTCTTCACAAACTTGCTGTATTAATTTACTAGTCAAATACTCCATTAATACAGGTTGTATTGAGAAGAGTGCAGCACTTTTCTCAACTTCTTTTGCCGTAACCTTGTCGATAAGACTTCGCCGGCTCAAAGACTCCAGAGCCTCTATTAATTTACGTGATGTTCCTATTGATACAATATCTTCTTGCAATTGGGAGAGCGTAGTTGGCTCACGATTAACTGCCAGCCAGTAGATCACTTCACGCTCTAAATCCGATAAGCGCTCTTCCTGCTGCTTTATCAGAGCGTTAATATCGTTAAAAACTGCTATTTTTTGCTCTAAAAACTCAGAAATATTACCATTGAATATATCCTGAATTGTTGTCGCAACGATCTTCAAAGCTAATGGATTGCCACGATACCGCTCAAAGAGCTCCTTTTGTGTGGGATCATCTCCCAATAAACCTTTGGAGTGAAAAATTATTTTTGCGTCCTCCTCACAAAACCCTCTTAATTGTAAGGATCGAACAGGTAGTATTTCTCCCTCAAGTGATGCTACGTCTTTCGGTTTTTCCCGAGAAGTCAGTACTAAGGAACTCTGATGAATTGCTTGTCCCAGCCTTCTTATCAGTTGACCATAATCTTCATACCCTTCTCTGTAGTTTCCTGCAATGCCACCACTTTGCAGAATTGTTTCGGCGTTATCGAGTATGATCAAGCAGCGGTGTTGTTGCAAATAATTGATTAACTGTGAGATTCTGTTGTCTATACGGTTCGATAAGTCAATTTCTGAAACCTGGTTGTTCGAGAAAAATTGAATCAAGTCAGCAAGAAGATCAAATAGTGAGGGAGCATTGTATAGCGATCGCCAAATAATATACTCAAATCGCCCCTTAATTTCATAGACTAGCTTGGCGGCAAGAGCGGTTTTACCGATGCCTCCCATTCCCAATAGTGCTACAACTCGGGAGTCTTCCTGAATGATCCATTGCTCCAACAGAACCAGTTCTGTTGTGCGTCCATAAAACATGGAAACACTAAATTCATCTTCCCAATCAATGCGCTTGGGGTTCATCAAGGCTTGAAGTTTCCACAAATCAGGATCGCTCTTTGAATAATCGCTTTTATTCAAATCTAAATTAAACGCAGAAAATAAACGAACAAGCGTTTGTTTGTCAACACCTTCTTGACGAGCTAGTACCTTGGCAACTGTATTGGGAGTTAATCCTGTAAGCTCGCTTATTTCTTCCAGGGTACATTTATATCCAGATTTTTCTTGATCCTCCCATTTTTGTTTTCCGTTGTAAAGCTTTTCCCAACCTTTGAGAGTGAGTATAACGCCACGACTCCGTTTCTGATTGCGCTGATTCATAAATTATAAGTATTCATTTTTCCAGCCAAATTCACAGAAGCATGTTTGCGTCATTTATATAACTAAATGATTATTTAATCATCTGATCCCTTATTGAGTACAGATTACAAGAAAGCATCTAGATTTTTATTGATCCCGGATCGATTAACTCTTTGAAGTAGGCACAGTAAAAGAGCGAGAACTTGAGGAAGATTATATTTGTTCCACTGTGTTCTGGGGATTTTGCCTCCAGCCTAAATCTGTTCAATGGTAAATTTTATAGAACCAGAACAAACCCTCCCAAATATATTGAGCTTGATATTAACACTCAAATATTGACAAAAGCTTTGTTGTGTGGTATACCCAAAGAATATAACATATAAATAATCTCAAATTAGCCCTCTTTTATCAGTCTTGAAAAAATTAATGACTTTTCGGCGTTTCCGTCAACGAACAAGGCAAACGCATCTTATTTTTAGAATGCTTACTGAGCAAAGGTTTCAAGCATTGTTTAGTTTTGGAATCTAAATTCTTTAATCCTTGCCCAGCAAGGATTAAAGAATTTAGATGGGTTTGCCCTGCGTCAACGAAAAAGCAAGGTTTCACCCCAGAGTGATGGAAGAGCGTTAGTAAGATTTTGAAGTAAGAGGGCATAGGTTCTTATAGGTAGATCATTATTATATAGATATATGTGAACGCGACTTATGCACCTAGTAACCATCCAATGCATTTCATTTATAGGGTTCTTGTCCAATTTTGGTATCAACACGGAAACGCGTTTTAAGGCAGAAGGCAGTGTAACCGTTCAGGGGGGTAGGATTGCGATGCGTTGCAACGGCTCATGCGCGAAAATCTCCCAAGCATACCCGGTACAAATCACGTTGAAGATGAGCGTGATTAGGCAGATGGTAGACGAACCTGAAAGCGTGTGTCACCCGGTGTTGAAAAGCAGCAAAGATCTCCGTTATGCTGACCCACTACAATCCGATAGGCAATTTCCAGACCTAAGCCAGTCCCTGCACCAACGTCCTTCGTTGTAAAAAATGGCTCAAAAATTCGGGACAGAATTTCAGGGGGAATGCCTGGTCCATTATCAGCAATTTCTACTAAGACGTAATTTTTCTCACTCGACGTACGTACCCAAACCGTACCTCCTTCACCCACGGCGTCGATGGCGTTGTCAATCAGATTCGTCCACACCTGATTTAGTGCACTCCCGTAGGCTTGAATAGATGGCAAGTTCTGGTGGTACTCGCGTATCACTATGACGTTGCACGATTTTATCTTGTAGCCCAAAATAGTGATCGTATTGTCGAGACCTTCATGCAAATCTACATTTTGTAGGGGAGCCCGATCCATGTATGAGTACGCTTTTATAGCCTTGACTATTTCAAAGATGCGATTAGTGCTCTGATTGAGTACATTCAGCACATTTTCTACACTCAGCATTGCTTCTAACCAAGTCAGTATATCGTTGAATGCATCGGTCGCCACCTGCTCACTAATCGCTTTTAAAGCTATAGTGTCAATTCCGGCCGCAACCAAGGTAGGAGCAAGTATCGACCCATTAGCAATGCTATGTGACTCCAGCCAGTCCGTTAGTTCATCTTCCAAATCAATCTGATCCAAGGAATCCAAATGCTTGAGTGATGCAATTTGTTGAATTGCATCACGCTTTAGCTCCAAAAAGCGCTCTAGTTGAATTGGCGTGAGGTGTTGCTCAATACATCTAAGCGCGAGAACCTGTAGAGTCTGTATTTTATGACATAAGTGTCCGGTCGCTCGACTTGCTGCTGATGCTGGATTATTCAGTTCATGAGCAAGTCCAGCAGCTAATTTACCTAAGGCAATAAGTTTTTCGTGTTGTTGAGATAACATCTGTAGCTCTTGCATTTTAAGTTGTGCTGCTTGTCGTTTCACCTCCTCTGTCTTCTTGAACAGGTCAACAAACACCGTGACCTTCGATTTCAATATTTCTGGTGAAATCGGCTTGTTCAAGTAGTCTACCGCACCAAGGGAGTAACCTTTCAACACCAGATTGTCGCTTGTGCTGAAGGCTGTCAAGAAAATGATCGGGGTGTAGCGCGATCTCTCTCGTTGTCGAATTAACTTCGCCGTCTCAAAACCATCCATACCTGGCATTTGGACATCGAGCAAAATCAACGCAAATTCTTGATTAAGAAGATATCTCAAAGCTTCCACACCCGAATGAGCTTTTACCAGGTTCTGATCGAGGCTGTCCAGTATCGCTTCCAGAGCTAACAAATTTTCCGGATAGTCGTCAACTAGGAGGATATTTACTTTCGGTTCGGGCTGCATGTGCTACCTCAGTGCGGGGTGACAAAGGTTGATCGAGAAAGAGGAAACGCCTTGCCTTATTTATACAACCAGACACGCAGCAACGAGAGCAACTGGTCGGTATCTACAGGTTTGGCAATATAGTCAGATGCGCCTGCTTCAATAGAATTCTCGCGCTCGCCTTGCATGGCTTTTGCTGTAAGCGCAATTATCGGTAGCGATCTGAATTGATCGATCTGGCGGATGGCACGCATCGCCTCATACCCGTCCATTTCTGGCATCATCACATCCATCAGTACGATATCAATATCTGGTGTCTTTTGTAACTGTATAAGACCATCAGAGCCGTTTTCGGCATACAGAACCTGCATTTTCTGGTCTTCTAACATACTTGTCAGGGCAAAGATATTACGCACATCGTCGTCTACGATTAGCACTTTCTTGCCAGCGAGTACGGGCTCAGTTTGGTAAAGCTGTTCAAGCATCTGTCGCTTTGGTGCCGGTAATTTTGCCTGAACCCGGTGTAAGAACAAAGCTGTCTCATCGAAGAGACGAGACAGAGAGCGCACATCTCTGATGATGATGGTTTCGGCCATGCGCTTGAGTTCAGTCTCTTCAGTCCGCGTGATCTCCCTACCAGGATAAATAATGACGGGAAGCGATCGGCAGCTTACTTCCTGCTTCATTTGCTCAATCAGTTCAAACCCCGTCATGTCGGGTAGATCTAAATCAAGGACTACGCAATCAAAGTGTCCGGCTTTCAGGGCTAAGAGCGCCCCCGCACCAGTGCTGACAGCAGTCGTCTGGACGTCGCTGTTGCCGATCAGATCTACAATTGTGTTGCGTTGAACCTCGTCGTCTTCTACCACCAGCAAATTTTTTTGCTGGCGCTCGATAAACCTCTGGATGTCAGTAAACGCTTTGGCTAAAGCCTCACTAGTGACAGGCTTTTGCAGATACGCGATCGCCCCTTGTTGCAGACTGCGCTGCCGCCGTTCTTCGACGGAGATGATATGAACCGGGATGTGACGCGTGTTCGGGTCATGCTTCAAGCGATCAAGAACAGCCCAGCTATCCATCTCTGGCAACCGGATATCAAGTATAATGGCATTCGGCTTGAATTGCTGCGTCATAGCTAGACCAGTATCACTGCGAAGCGCAACGAGGCCCTTAAATCCTTGTTGCCGCGCCATATCTAAAAGTACATTTGCAAAATTGATGTCATCTTCCACAATTAGGAGTACGCGATCGCCTGGCTGAATGTCACCGCTATCGTCAAGAATGATTGTTGAGGAGTCAGCGCCAGGATGCTCCTGCTCGTAGTACGTCCGAGTGTTTTCCGACCTAAGTGCGGAGTGTTGCTGAGCGGTTAGAGAGGAGTCAGAAGAAGGGGTGATGAGGTGATGGGATGAAGTTATCGATTCTTCCAGAGATCCCCTGCTCCCGCGCGGCAGGTAAAGTGTGAAAGTGCTCCCCTCTTCTAGGCTACTGACAAGCTGAATTTCCCCCCCAAGGAGTTGGGCAATTTCTCGGCTGATTGACAAGCCTAAGCCAGTGCCGCCATATTTGCGACTGGTGCTGCCATCAGCCTGCTGAAAGGACTCGAAAATGATCTTCTGCTTATCAGTAGGAATACCGACGCCCGTATCACTCACGGAGAAAGCAATAACGGTATCGGCGTTGTTTAAGTTTTCTTGATCTGGGCTCCATCCGGAAAGTGCCACCAGTACCCGCAAGCGTACTTCTCCATACTCTGTAAATTTAAAAGCGTTGGAGAGCAAATTTTTGAGTATTTGTTGTAAGCGTTTCGGGTCAGTATAAATGACCATTGGTAGTTTCTCATTGAATTCAACAACGAACTGAAGTCCTTTGTCCGATGCGATTTCCTGGAAGGTACGCTCTATATAATTTCGTAACTCTGTAAGCAGTAGCTGGTCGATGTAAACTGACATGGTTCCAGATTCGATTTTGGCGATCTCCAGGATGTCGCTAATCAGTCCTAGTAAGTCTGTACCTACTAAATAAATTGTTCGGCTGTATTCGATTTGCTTAGAAGTCAGGTTGCCCTCGGCATTATCGAAAAGCAATTTGGCCAGGATTAATAAGCTGTTAAGTGGCGTCCGCAATTCGTGGGACATATTCGCCAGAAACTCTGACTTATAGTTAGACGAGAGCGCTAGTTGCTTAGCCTTCTCCTCCAAAGACAGCCTTGCAAGTTCAATCTCCCGATTCTTGCACGCAACTTCCTTATTTTGCAAAGCTAGTAACTCTGCCTGTTCTTCCAGCTCTTCATTGGTGTGTTGCAGCGCTTCCTGCTGATTCCTCAGCAGTTCCTCGGATGCCCTGAGTGACTGAGCTTGTTGTTCTAATCGCTGGTTAGTCTCCCTGAGTTCGTTTTGCTGGCTTTGTAGTTCAAGAGTTAAGGACTGCGACTGCTTGAGCAACTCCTCAGTGCGCATGTTGGCGGTGATCGTGTTCAGGACGATGGCAATACTTTCGGTGAGTTGATCTAAGAAAGTTAAATGAATCTCACTAAAGCGCTGGAAAGAAGCTAATTCAATCACTGCCGTCACTTGCCCTTCAAATAGCATCGGCAACACCACGACATTGAGTGGTGTCGCTTCCCCTAGTCCAGAGCAAATCTTAATATAGTTGTCTGGCACCTGAGTCAGCAGAATCCGTTCCTTTTCCAAAGCGCATTGTCCCACTAGACCTTCACCCAAGCGGAACTGGTTCGCTAGATGCTTGCGTTCGCTGTAGGCGTAAGTACTAAGCAGCTTCAGAGAAGGCTCATGGGTTTCACCAGATTCCATGAGGTAGAAAACACCGTGTTGTGCAGAAACCAGGGGTGCTAGATCGGAGAGAATCATTTTGGAAACAGTCTCCAGTTGTCGCTCACCCTGTAGCATGCGGGTAAACTTGGCGAGGTTGCTTTTCAACCAGTCTTGCTCGGTGTTTTTCTGCGTTGTCTCCCTAAGGTTAGCAATCATCTGGTTGATGTTGTCTTTGAGAACCGCTACCTCACCTTGCGCCTCGACTGCGATCAACTGCGTCAGATCCCCTTTGGTAACGGCGGTAGCAACTTCAGCGATCGCACGCACTTGAGTGGTTAAATTGGCAGCAAGTTCGTTAACATTGTCTGTCAAATTTCTCCAGGTACCAGCTGCACCCGGCACTAAGGCCTGTCCACCCAGCTTGCCTTCGATTCCAACTTCGCGAGCGACGGTGGTCACTTGATCAGCAAAAGTCGCCAGGTTATCGATCATCTCATTGATGGTATCTGCCAAGGTTTCAATCTCCCCTTTGACCTCGAGCATCAATTTTTGCTTCAAGTCTCCATGAGCGACTGCAGTTACAACTCTGGCGATGCCTCGCACTTGGGCCGTCAAGTTACCCGCCATTGAGTTGACATTTTCAGTTAAATCCTTCCACGTGCCACCCACTCCACGAACCTGCGCCTGACCACCCAACTTTCCTTCTGTCCCCACCTCGCGTGCCACACGCGTTACTTCCGAAGCAAACGAGCTGAGCTGATCCACCATGACGTTAATGGT
>CALMVQ010000303.1:0-175 GCA_937873135.1 uncultured Scytonema sp.
AATAATATCATGTTCTGTTGAACACTTATAATAAGGCTCGTAGTTGCGCTTCAGCGCTCTGTTGAGTGTTAAGAGCGCTGAAGCGCAACTACAAACCTATATTTTATTTATAAGTTATTTAACTAAAATGATGTAATATAACATTTATGGCGATCGCTTATCATAAGCAACAAAT
>CALMVQ010000303.1:185-4546 GCA_937873135.1 uncultured Scytonema sp.
TCTTTATTGTAAAAAAATATCATGTGTTGTTTAACATTTATAATACGGCTCTTAGTTGGGCTTCTGCGTTTTTTTGAGTGTTAAGCGCGCTTAAGCGCAACTACAAACCTATCTTTTATTTATAAGTTATTTACCTAACATGATGTAATATCACATTTCTGGCGATCGCTTCTCATAAGCAACAATTATGAGTTGCTCGTTATCAATTGCCCCAAACGTTTTAACACACTTAGAACGCCATACAAATCATTCCCTGGATTGAAAATGTTGAACATTTTAGATAAACCGTACTGAGTATTTGTTCCTTTTACCAGTTTGAAAAATCTGAAACTTGCACCATTCGTTAGCATCCCAAAAGCGGGTTTATCTGGGTGAGGATTTGCCAACATATAAGTAAGTAGCTGCGCCCATCCTACTTCTAAAGAAAAAGTTGTCTTCTTAGACTCGATAACCGCTACCCAAAGTTGTTCAGATAACACCAAAACATCTATATCTCCTTTGACAATGACACCTTCATCTTCATCTGAAATTTCCACAGACTTTTCTGACTTGATGTGAAAGGGAGATAAATAAAAATCAGTTAATTCCAACAAGGGAGATAGTACCACCATTTTGACAGTATTTTCAAGCATGGGGGGGTACTGAAGTAAATTAGAATAACTTTTTTTAACTCTGTCAAGTCGCTGCTTGTCTACACTAGTGATTTCTGGCAAGTTATCTTGCCACTCCCGGAAAAAATCCTCATCCTCAACTAGCTGAAGTCCAAATTTTGTACTTAAGTCATGCAGGGTGACGTTTCTTGCTTGGATTGTTTGAAGCATTATTAATACACCGTTCTACATATTTCAAATTCACTATAGCAACAATAATCAAACAGATGCTTCGTCATGCGTCTTAGATCCGGGGATCTCGTTTTTGAAACTGCTTGTGCGATCGCATCAGTCGTTTGGTGAGAAGTCAGCACAGTATATTTAGCAAATTTTTTAATTGCCTGTTTATTTAGTATATTTGTTTTAGATAGGTGAACAGTATCCAAGAGTGTTAATACCTGTAAGATGGACATTCAAAGAGTTTTACGTGACCGACGAATTATTCACTCCGATCCAGAGATTATGAGTGGAACTCCAGTCTTTGTTGGCACGCGAGTTCCATTGCAAACCTTTTTTGACTACCTCCAAGGCGAAGCAGGCTTAGCCGAATTCCTAGAAGATTTCCCACACTTGCAGGCTCAAGTATTGCTAGTTTTGGAAGTGATTTTTGAAAGACGAATACTAATGTAAAAAACCGCCTTCGCGAAGCGTCTCCCCTTGGGAGAAGACGCCAAGAGCGCCAAGTTGGAAGATCAAGAAGAAATGCTCTTCCATCTTCTAGCCAATACTCAAAAAAACCTTTTGGTAACTCGTGAACATATATGTTCTTCGCAAAATATCGCGCATAGTCTAATATATTTTGTTCTGGATATCTGGCTAAATCTCTAATCCTAATGAGAATTGGCAGCAATTCTGTGTCTGCTGATAAACCGAGTTTTTCTGGTTGTTTCTCAGCTAACATCACAGCAAAGTAACTCATCAAGGTTGTTTTACCAATCCCAGGTTCTCCCAGGACAACGAACTTATGGAATGTACTTTCTCTCAATAGTTGTGCTGCTGAAAATTTCTTGGCTAAGCTTTGTTGCAGTTGTAATCTTTGTTGTGGGCTGACTGTTCCTTCTTGATTTACATTTGCATTTAACTGTAAAGTTATGATTTCTCTATTTTCCACCTGCTCCACCACATCAGGCATCACAAAGATTTGTGGAAGATTTGTATATTTTTCGTCTTCCCGTCCTGTTACATTTAGTCCCACAAACTTAATATTATTAAAGTATTGTGCAAGTTGCTTAAGATAATCTGCTTTAGCTGTCTGAAATTTTAAATAAGTATTCGTTTTCTCAAAATAAGCATCTCCAAATTTTGCCAGCCAATTTTCAATACTTTGAGCAGGAAATTTCAAGTCTTTATTTTCTAATGCCAGCCTTTGAAAAATTTCAATTAAAAGTTTGATATCTAAGATTGTTTTCTCTTGGAAAGGCTTTTGTAATTCTTCTTGAACTCCCGTATCTTTGAAAAACCGTTCTAGATGCTCTCTAGCGGGCTTTGAATCACAATGATAAAACAAATGCTTCTCAGATGGCTGAGTGGTGTCCCACTCTTCAGCAGCATTAATACCAGCTTTCAAGGCTTTCTCTAAGTCTGTAGGATTTAATGCACTCTTGAATTTAGCAATCAGTTCTTTTGCAACTGCTGGAAATATTGCTTTGCCTACACTGCTTCCAATAGTTAGTAATCCTACACTCATGGTGCTTTAGGTAACTCATCTCCATGTATCATACTTATAATGTGCATAAGGCACTTTACAACTTCACAGAATGTCTTTTGTCGATGAAATTAATTATACTAATGCATTAATTGTCGGCGCAAGCCAAGGTATTGGTCTTGGTTTTGTGCAAACACTACTACAAGATGACAGAATTGTCAAGATATATGCGACATACCGTGATTTGGAGTCTGCTTCTGAGTTAATAGCTCTTAAAGATAAATATCCTGAACGATTAATTTGTCTTTCAATGGATATCACTGACGAATTGCAGGTGATGGAATGTGTTCGGCAGATACGTACTGAGGTGAACAAACTGCACTTGGTTGTCAACTGTGTGGGGTTGCTGCATGAAGGTTCTGTGCAACCGGAAAAAAGTTTAAGACAAATCGATCCAGAACGTTTGCTGCGGTACTTTCAGGTTAACAGTATTGGATCTGTCCTGCTTGCCAAACATTTATTACCTCTATTTAAACATCGCGATCGCAGCGTTTTTGCCAGTATTTCTGCGAAGGTTGGCAGTATTGGAGATAACCAATTAGGTGGATGGTATGGTTACCGTGCCTCCAAAGCTGCACTTAATATGTTTATGCGAAATGTGGCGATCGAGTATGGCAGAACTTGCCCCAAAACTTTAGTCGTCATGTTACACCCAGGTACCACCGATACACGCCTATCCCGTCCATATCAGGGAAATGTACCTGCTGAAAAATTATTCTCTGTAGAACGTACTGTCACCCAACTGCTAGCTGTCATTGAACAGCTTCAAGACGGTGATAGTGGACAGTTTTTCTCTTGGGATGGTAGCCGATTACCTTGGTAGATAAAAAGAAAAACTGCGCTCAGAATGAAGAGTTTGTACCTCATACAAACGAGAAATGCTATAAATAATCCAACCAATGTTTGGTAGTGATGTCAAAGGAGGAAAATGGATGAATATAAGTACTGTCTTCAACAATTTTCCACAACTTGAAACCAAGAATTTAATTTTAAGAGAGACAAAACTAACTGATGCGCCAGACGTTTTTCAGGTTTTTGCAGATGATGAGGTTACTAAATATCATGACTTAGAAACCGCTACTAGTTTAGAGCAAGTCCAGTCTCTTATTGAACGACGTGTGCAGAGATTTAACAACAAACAGGGAATTCGCTGGGGAATTGCGAGGAAAGAAGATAACATTATCATTGGCTCTTGCGGCTATAGTATTAAAAACCGCTTTCAGGTAGAAATCGGATACGAACTTGCTAGGGCGCATTGGCGAAAGGGCATCATGACAGAAGCTTTGATCGCTATCATCAACTGGGGTTTTCACGAATTGAATTTTCATCGCATAGAAGCGATGGTGATGCTAGGAAACACCGCCTCTATTAAGTTGCTAGGAAGTTTGGGATTTGTAGAGGAAGGACTTTTGCGGGAGTATGGTTTTTGGAAAGGAAAATTCCATGATCTGAAGGTATTTTCTCTACTAAGAAGAGATTATCGGCTAATGGGCTTCTGAATTGCATAAAAACTCGTAGCGATCATCAATATGGTTGACTGTTAACTGCCACTGATCGCCTAGAGCAAACAGATGGTATAGCAGTCGCCAAAGCCGTTAGGACAAGTTTGTCCTAACGGCTGCAACAGAATGATTTGCATATTGATAATTGTCTTAAGCATCCTGTCCGTTGCTATAGCTACAGTTCTTTTGTGTGTTGGTTCGCAGATTGGCGATCAATAGCACTTTCCACACTCCTCATCAGTACGACAGAAATATCGCAAATACACGGATAAATCTGCCCTTATATCCGTGTTCACAATACTTGTTATGCGTCCCCTGCCACCAAATCCCACAGCAGATCGATTCCTTCCCCTACATTTTTTAAATTCTGATGCTGGGAAATCCATCGGGTGACAGTATCAGTAACATTACTGGAGTTTTTACCCAAGCTGCCTAAAGCATCAGCCGCAAAGAAACGCACATCAGAATCCTCATCCTGGAGTCGGGACAGCAGTGCTTCGACAA
>CALMVQ010000303.1:4646-30783 GCA_937873135.1 uncultured Scytonema sp.
AAGAAACGCACATCAGAATCCTCATCCTGGAGTCGGGACAGCAGTGCTTCGACAACCTGTGGTGAGGCGTTGCCCAATTTGCCCAAAGCATTAGCAGCACTCGAACGCACACGAGAATCCTCATGCTGGAGTCGAGACAGCAGTGCTTCAACGACTTGTGGCGAGCCGTTGTCTAACTTGCCCAAAGCACCAATAGCACTCAAACGCACACGAGAATCCTCATGCTGGAGTAGGGACAGTAGATCTGCGATCGCCCTCTCTTTTTCCCCTAACGCTGCCCGATATTCTTGCAGTCGCACTTTATCTATCCGATGTGCGGATTCTTGCAACAATTGCAGTGCTTGTTTTTGAAATCTGGTTTCATTCAGACTGCAAAGAGTTTGAAAAACCTGAGATTTAATTCTGGAACCTACCAGATCGTCATCACTAATTTCCAGTTCAACTAATCGATCCAAAATCTCTTTAATCAGACTGTCGTCAGATAATTCTAAATCTTCTGCTAAACAACTGCCTGCAAAGAAAAGGTTGCGGTGCAGCCATTCTTCATAAGGCGTTTCTTGTTTGAGAATTTCCTCAATAACTTTTTTGGGGTTACTGCGTTTTTGCTGAGCGATTAAAAGCAGCAACACCTCTCGCCAGTGAGAATTGTGTAGGTGTTCTCGAATATGCTTCAACACCTCATCAAAGTCGTCTTCCTGGCGCTCGCGTATTTCTTGAGCCGTCAGATATTCTTGAAATGTCTTATGCACAAAGGCATATTTGTCCTGCCCTTGTTCATTCAATAAACCACTGCGCTCTCGAATATGGTCAACAAATCTTTTAGCTTCACCTTTGACTTGATGTCTCTGAAGTCGTTTTTGTTCAGCAATTTCACCAATGTATTTGCTTAATTGCGTAATCAACTCATCTTTATCTATCAGCGTATCACCATCTTTCTCGTCCGTCGCCCCCTGAGTATGAATCCAATAAGCTAGGCGTCGCATCAATACTTCTATATCTTCATAGTTATTGAGATAAGAGATTTTCGCCGCAATGTCTTTTCCTTCGTCCCAGTTAATTAATAGCGTGTCTACCGCTGCTTTATACAGTTTATAACGATGTTTAGGAAGATATGCTTGGTAGCGATGAATTAGGGCAATAATTGTCAGTAATAATGGGTTTCGTGCTAATAGTTTAATCCGTTCTTGTTCTGCCAAGGCTTTCTTTAAGCTTTCTTGGCGGCGTTGTGCTTCCGCATAGTCTTGAGTGAAGCGGCTTTCGTACCATTGCTTAATAAATAGCTCAATTTGACTATCATCAAATTTTTCTAAAGTATAATGAGGAAACTCCTCTGTACGGAAAAATTCCCGACTATACCCGGCAGGACGCGAAGTAATAATTGCCCGATTTTTGGAATATTGTCCTAAAAACGTCTCAATTCTCTTAACAAATTCGGAGCGTTTACTAGCGTCAGCAATCTCATCCAAGCCATCAAGTAAAATTAATGCTCTTCCATCTTCTAGCCAATACTCAAAAAAACCTTTTGGTAACTCGTGAACATATATGTTCTTCGCAAAATATCGCGCATAGTCTAATATATTTTGTTCTGGATATCTGGCTAAATCTCTAATCCTAATGAGAATTGGCAGCAATTCTGTGTCTGCTGATAAACCGAGTTTTTCTGGTTGTTTCTCAGCTAACATCACAGCAAAGTAACTCATCAAGGTTGTTTTACCAATCCCAGGTTCTCCCAGGACAACGAACTTATGGAATGTACTTTCTCTCAATAGTTGTGCTGCTGAAAATTTCTTGGCTAAGCTTTGTTGCAGTTGTAATCTTTGTTGTGGGCTGACTGTTCCTTCTTGATTTACATTTGCATTTAACTGTAAAGCTATGATTTCTCTATTTTCCACCTGCTCTAGCACATCAGGCATCACAAAAATTTGTGGCAGATTTGTATATTTTTCGTCTTCTCGTCCCGTTACCTTTAGCCCAACAAACTTAATATCATTAAAGAATTGTGAAAGTTGCTTGAGATAATCTGCTTTAGCAGTCTGAAATTTTAAATAAGTATTTGTTTTCTCAAAATAAGCATCTCCAAATTTGGTCAGCCAATTTTCAATACTCTTATCAGGAAATTTCAATTTTTGATTTTCGGATGCCAGCTTTTTAAAAATTTTACTCAAAAGCTCTATATCTAAGTGTAACGGCTTCTGTAATTCTTCCTGAACTCCTGTATCTTTGAAAAACCTTTCTAGATGCTCTCTAGCGAGCTTTGGCTCACAATGATAAAATAGATGCTTCTCAGAAGGCTGAGTGGTATCCCACTTTTCAGCAGCAGTCATGCCAGCTTTCAAGGCTTTCTCTAAGTCTGTAGGATTTAATGCACTATTGAATTTAGCAATCAGTTCTTTTGCAACTACTGGAAATAGTGCTTTGCCTACATTGCTTCCAATAGTTAGTAGTTCTACACTCATGGTGCTTTAGGTAACTCATCTTCACGTATATTAACGTAAGTTCAATCCGGAATTTGCCTTAGGGTAGAGTTGGCTGATGAGGCTCTACCCTCAGTACCACTCTTTACGCTTGTACAATCCGACGTCCGATTGATAAATTTAGTCTATAGAAGCGCGATCGCGAACGGTTTTCTTTTAGTGGATGGTAGTTAATTGCCTTATCTTTTTTATATAGCAGTCTGCTCATCAGTTGTAAAATCTCTCTGTTTCTTTACAGGAGCTTTCACAACGAGGGAGCGGTTTATTCAAACAATAATTTTCACGACTCCTCCATTGGAGCGCAAGTATATGAGGACTGAAGTCCACACTAAGAACTTTTAGCAAATGCGTTGTATATTGAGTACAAAACCAGGTAGAACATTTTCCCCGTAAATATTTTGCGGAAAATTTAAAACTTCCACATCTTGCCCTGGACGATAAATTTCTACTTCCTGTTTTTTTCGGTTGATCAACCAACCTAGACGACAACCATTTTCGATATACTCTTGCATCTTATTCTGAGTTTTTTTCAAGCTGTCATTAGGTGAAAGTATCTCGATGACAAAATCAGGACATAGGGGAATAAATTTTTCTTTTTGTTCTTTCGTCAAAGCATCCCAACGAGATTTTTCCACCCAAGAAACATCAGGAGAACGCTCAGCTCCTGAAGGCAAAGTAAATCCAGTTGATGAATCAAAAACTTCGCCTAATTGATTTTGGTCATTCCAGAACCATATTTGAGCGTTAATAGTAGAATTACTTTTCCCTGTTTCCCCTCCCGTAGGTGGCATTATAATCAACTCTCCTTGGGCATTGCGTTCTAATTTTAAATCGGGGTTGTCTTTACACAATTGATAAAACTGCTCTCTTGTCAGTTTAATTACAGAATTGAGGTTTAATGTAAGTGCTGTCATAGGAGTATCTCGCGTTTTTGTTCGCTGAGTGGGTTAGAAACCTATATCCATTTTGTTCTACACCACAATCAAAGGGGATGAAATACTAACTACAGTATTTCGCTGCAACGTCTCAGCCCCCACTATATACCGCGTCATCGGCTTAATTTCTTTCGCCTCCCCCAGCTTTTTCATGCACAGTCTCAATTGAGCGATCGCGCTCGGTGCTGGGGGCAAAACGCGCCACAGCAAGTCATCTCATATTCGGCTGAACACTTATAATAAAATTCGTAGTTGCGCTTCAGCGCTCTTAGGAGTCTGAGAGCGCTGAAGCGCAACTACAAACCGATATTTTATTTACAAGTCTTTTACCGAACATGATAGATATTTTTCTCGTTTAAGTCACATACATGATACACTCACATATCTGGCTGTCACCCCTCTCCCAAACTTGGGAGAGGGGCTGGGGGAGAGGGCGTAACAGTATGAGATACAACTGATAAAATATATAATTATACTCACAGTGATGAAATTATCTTTTCCAATGCTATTTGTAAGTCTTGTGTCAGGTTGTTCACTGCAAGTTTTGCTGCTTGACGATTTGTCTGATAAGCTGACGAGCGTTCTGTGATTGAGATTGGTTCACCCACGCTAATCTGCGCTTGCCGCCAACCTAATCGAGGCCTTCGAGGGTTTTTGTCCCCTTTTATCCGGGCGATAAGATCGAATAAAATTAAGGAAGTTTCTCCAAATCTCTCAAAGGAAGGCTTTTCCTGTACATAGGTGGCTGTGACTGCGACAAAACTCTCCACTAAACGCATGTGTAGCAACCGCACAGAAGCTTCTTCCGCAATCCAGTCTGCTAAGCCTTGCTGTAAGGGAGATAAGGTGTGCAAGTCAGGCAAATCAGTCCGGTAAATATCGTCCCAACCGGCTGACTCTATTCGACGACAGCGTTCAATCACAGTTCCTTGTGATTCAAGACTAAAATATTGCTCCGCAGCTTTTAGGGATCTGTCTAGTAAAGTCTCAAGCCGAGTCGCAAGCACTTGATGAGGGTGAGCAGATGGTTCTTGTGGCAGGGTTGCGGCCCGAACTCGTGGGTGTTGGTGATTGAAGCGATCGTAAAACTGTTCCATCTGAGAAAGGATATGTTCACCCAGGCTAAACAATCGCTCATAGAAAACCTTTTCAATAGATTCCATGTCATAGCGATCGCTGCGCTGCACTGGCAAACCGCTATCAGCTTCCAATTTGCTTAAAAGCCAGTCTAGTTTTGCCCAACTTGGATTGATGTAGCGATATTGAATGCCAACCGGGACAATCAAAACTTCCTCAGTTCGATTAGCTTTCAGCAAGTCTTCTACACACCAGAAGCTCATCTGAGCAACACCTGGTTCTAGAGGGCTGACAATTTCGCTATGTCCATTAGTCGCTCCTTCTGGAGCCACAGCTATTGGCATTTTGCCATTGGCAAACAAATCCCGTGCTGTTCGCAGACTCACCCGATCTAGCTTTCCGCGATGAATCGCCAAACCTCCTAACCAGGATAACAGCCAACCAAGCCAGTTCCCTGCCCATAAAGTCATTCCCCGATCATAGAGAAAATAAGAATGAGTTGGGTATTGCAGTGAGATCCCCCGTTGACGAGCCACTTTTGGTACAGCACGAGATAACAAGTACATCATGGAGAGAGGATCGTCAACTTCTGGGTGGCGAAATGCAATTAAAAAGCGGATTTTGCCAGCCTGGAATTTTTGGTAGAGTTCAACGAGAACCTCGACATTTGTAGTTTCCATCCGCGAGATACCACTTGGTAACCACGGTCTTGTCCGCAATCGCCGTAAAATTGGCAGTAAAGATCGGAAAACATAGTATGCTAGCAGGTTAAAGCGCTGTGGGATCAACTCTAGGCGTGGTTGAGCGCGGTGAATCGGATGAGGCAAGTTGACTCTCCTGGTTATGCTTCTAAGGTAGGGAAACTGTGACTGTGGATCACTGTTAATTTAAATTTAGGCAAATCTGTGTAAATTGTAGATTGACTGCCAAGAGCGCGATCGCACTGTCCAGATGATTGTAGAGTATGTTACCAGCGAATCTTTCCGCAATGCAAGACAAACAGCAAGCGGGCGCTGGCAATTAACAAAAACAGGTTTTGTGGGATATGAAATTTATAGCTGTCACTATCTTGCCTTGGGAACCTTCAGCCTAAGAATAGTTGTTAGGGTTTTCAACTATTAGTCCTTCGCTTACAGCTGCTGTATTCCACTCATTATCAGCAGATACAAATATTACAGAGGGTAAACTATTAGCTGCACAAAGAGCATTTACTGCATAACCTGCTGCTAACTGTACTGCATCATAACCTCGCAATTTATATGTTTCTGCTAATCCCATTGCAGAGTTAATAATATTTTCTGTAATTTCTACAACTTGATACTCAGATATTAAGTCATTCTTAAAAAGATTGCATACATATCTCGCCTCTGTTTCACTAGTATTACCACTACGCATCCGCCGTGTAATCGCAGCAACAATTTCAACACTTGTAATAGCAGCAATTAATATTTCACTATTTAATGCTGGGTTAAATAAATTCAAAACCCATGCTGAACCTATCTCATTAATATAGCGTTTCACCAATGCACTACTATCAACAAAGTAAACTGGCATTTAGCGGCGTTCCTCAATAATTGTTTCAGAAACTGGCTTACCTTGTACTTCGATAAGTCGCCGTTCAGTTGCTTGGTTCCTTAAAGGTTTCTTCAGTTGATTAACTAAAACAGATGTTAGCAGTGCTTGGTGAAATGTTGTTCGTTGAATGGCTTGTTCTCTAGCAGTAAGATGTGTTTGAATAACTTGATGGAGATGCTGTAATTCATCGGATTCAAGTGTTTCAAGTTGCTCCAGAATTTGGTTAAGTTTTACCTGTGTCATGGGCTTTCAAATTTAAATAGAGTAGTTCAGCTGCTATGGCTCTGTCTATTTCTTGGCTATGTGCAGCGTAGAAAGCCAAAGCTTCATTCACTTGAGCTTCACTTAAATTATACTCATCTGGAATTTGTGGAACCGATAACCCCCATTTTTGGTAAGCAATAACCACTGTCTGAATTCGCAAGCCAGTCCCTTGCAATATCGGCGCTCTCGTACCACTAGCACAACAACGGTATACAATACTGGAGAATGCTGGATCGTCAGTTGGTTGATTTAGGACACCAACTTTCTCTGCTACAGCCCAGATAATAAACTGCTCAAACGAAATCCCTTGGCTTGCAGCAAATCTTTCTGCTTCTTGTTACAGTTGAATCGGTAAATTCAAGGAGTAAGAGGCCATTAGTTTTTCTAAAGTCAACTGACCTGTAAATCTATCTACATCTTATCTAATCTAAGATGCAAAGTTCCAATCTCGATCAAACCATCGCTGCTTGATATCCATTGCCGAAAACGTCTTTGTTCCTCATACTGAAGAGGAATATAGGAATCCGGTTTGATTTTTGAAAAAATCTAAGTATCTGTAGACCACTAAAACCCAGATGTGGTGGGCATTGCTCACTCTACGTGTATTTCAAAAATCAAATAGTAGTCCTATATGAGCGTCTTAATTGAAAATTTGGAGTAGTAACAGCGATTAAAATGATTTGGGCGCAAAAATTGATGGGGGGGTGCAGTTAATGGTGAGCAGTGATTTTCAGAGATGGTAAAGTCAAATATATGTGGAGGTTGTAACTATGACCCAAAGCTATGCCAAGGTGCATGACGTTGACCAATAGGGCGTTTGATATCGTCTAGATTTTCCTGGGCTAATTCAAATCCAGGCATTCGCCTAAGTGCCTGCTGCATGGTTCGTGTGCTTGCTGCATATGACCTTGACGCGCCATTGCTACCGCAACAAGATGATGGAAAATGGCGTTCTCTAGGTTGGGGCTATAAATATAATCACAAAAATAGCACAAACAGCGATCGCGAGTCACTAATACTGGCCTGCGCTCTCGCCAAGCGACATTGAGTCAGCAATCAAGAGTTACAACCGAGGACTGAACCCGGATTTCTCTGACAAGCCCTCCCTTGCAAGGCAGTCTCAATGAAAAAAATTTCACCACCTAACATGAATAAGTCAAAAGGTCATCCAAGGCATTAGACTAAGGAAGCGAAAATTAATTATGCGTTCATCCAAATTTTTTAAATCTTGTCATATCAAGTCCGGATAAACATTTATAATTCCCCCAGACACTGAACCCCACCCCTCAAATAGTCCTGAGTTTTCAGTCCTGAGTCAGAAAAAACTGAAGAAAGAAACATTCCAAATTACAACTCATATCCTCTTTCTCTTCATTCTCAGGACTCAGCACTCAGGACTCAGAACTGATTATTAAGCCCTAATCAATTCGTAAATCTTCAAATATTCTGCTGCTGGATGGTTCCACGAGTAGTCGTACTCCATACCCTGAATTGCCAACTGGCGGAACTCTTCAAGACTGTAGTACCACAAACCGATCGCACGATCCATTGCGAACTCTATGGCATGAAAATCGGTATCATAGAACACATAGCCGTTGCGTTTTTCTGGAGGCTTGGAGGTGTCGTAGTCTCTGTCAAATACGGTATTCACCAATCCGCCGACTCCCCGAACAATTGGCACGGTACCATATTTAAAACCAATCATTTGGGTTAACCCACAGGGTTCGTAGTTGCTGGGAACAATAATCATATCTGCTCCCGCATAGATCAGGTGGGATAATTCTTCGTTAAAGCCAAGTTCCAAATGGCAGTCGGGGTTATCATTCAAGAAGTTTTTCTCGTGGCGGAAATGGGCGTTGATTCCTGATTCTGTTGCCGAACCTAGTAGCACAAACTGTGCCTGTTTGTCAAGAGCGTAATAAATTGCGTGATGTACGAGATGAACGCCTTTCTGATTGTCTAATCGACCGATGTAGGCAATTATGGGTTTATCAACATCTTGCAGTAAAAGCCGATCTCGTAGGGCTTTTTTGCTTTTGATTTTGTCTTCTAATGTATCTTTGTTAAATGGATGGGGAATGTAGCGATCGCTTTCCGGATTCCAAAAGTCATAATCAATGCCGTTGAGAATCCCACTGAACTTATCTTGGTATATATCTAAAGTATGACTCAAACCACAGCCAACATCCGAGTAATGAGCTTCCCAAGCGTGGTGGGGTGAAACCGTCGTCACAGCATTGGAGTAAACAATTCCCCCTTTCATAAAGTTCAAGGTAAAGGGGTTGAAGTTATCGCGTAGCTTATGATATTGGAAGTAATACTCTGCTCGATTG
Source organism: uncultured Scytonema sp. (assembly GCA_937873135.1). Lineage (GTDB taxonomy): Bacteria > Cyanobacteriota > Cyanobacteriia > Cyanobacteriales > Nostocaceae > Rhizonema. The sequence goes on from CALMVQ010000303.1 coordinate 13,305, forward strand.
AGATTGGTAGCTTGGAGGATTTCCGCACCTCCCATCCCCTGGTGTTTAAAGTTGTGGATGGTGAAGCAAATTCTTTGGCGATCCATGCCGTGATACTTGTAAATCTCGTACAGCATGACTGGAATTAAGCCAGTCTGCCAGTCGTGACAATGGATCACATCAGGACGCTTGTTACTTTGCAGGAGAAATTCCATAGCTGCTTTGCTAAAGAAGGCAAAGCGCATGTTGTCATCGTCGCAACCATAATAACAGCCCCGATGAAAGAAATTATCGCCTGAATGGGGTTCAATAAAGAAACATAGCCGTCCGTGTACCCAGCCACAATAAACCGAACAGTGAATTTTCCCTCCATACCAGGGTACCCACAAGTCTTTGTAGGCGTCATGGATTCCCCAAATATGGTCGTAGCGCATACAATCGTACATCGGTAGAATAATCTCGACACTATTCCCCTGCATTTCTAATTCACGACTGAGTCCGTAGACGACATCACCTAAGCCACCAGCTTTGATGACAGGAGCGCACTCTGAGGCAATTTGTACGATGTACATCGCTATCTCCGCTCGGTAAATTTTACATCCTTTATGTTCTTACTTAATGATTATAAAAAAAATGTATCCCATGGCTAGTAAATTACCTAGTCTTTCGGAACAAATTGCGAACCTAAGGAGAAGAAGCTATGTCCCTAAATAAATCATCAAGAACTCGATTAGCTGAGAGATAGCTACCAGTGAGCCAATAAAATTCATCAACTACGTAGACTTTATTATGTCTGACAACATTAAGCTTTGACCACAGAGGTTCTGCCATGAGTTGATGCCCAGCAATCTTTGCCTGTACAGAGTTTTTGAAGCCGTAGCGCACTATAAATAGGATATCTCCATCTATCTGGGAGAGGACTTCTGGAGAAATATTATAGCCTACGGGGTTACCTGCTTTCTTTTGAGTTGCGATCGCATCCAGATTTTGCGAAAAAGGACGGGTGAGACCAGCATCCTCTAAAATCACTCCAGAGAATGAACCCTTAGTTAATGGGTTAATCGTCTGTGGAATCAGGCGCACGACGGAGACTATAGTCTTTTGGAGTCGGGAACCCATCTTTTGTTTGAAATCAGTTAAGCGTAGGTTATAATCATTAATTAAACGTTTTGCTGTCTCCGTTTTCCCCAAAGCTTTTGCCAGTGGCATAAATGGTCGTTTCCAGTCTCCATTGCTTTGCATCTTTACTAGAACGGTGGGTGCAATGTGAGACCACAAACTGTAAGTGTCCCGGTTCCGAGTCGTACCCAAGATCAAGTCCGGCTTAAGAGTTATAACCTTCTCCATGTTCGGCGGCGTCAGAAGCGCACCAATGTCTTCAATACCGGGGTGCTTATCCTCTAACCCTAGTGATTGGAGAGTTGAAGCCAGCCCAGGCGCGCCTACGAGGTTGACTCCCAAAGCTAAAGGTATTTCCACGAGCCATGGATCTATGACGACGACTCGTTGAGGATGGAGAGGAACTAGAGTCTCACCCATTGCGTGTCGGACTACGTGGACGGACGCAGGTGATATTTGATTTGAAGAAACGATGCCTATGTCACTCTTTGGTAATTGACGATTATTAAAGCTGCAACCTGAAACCACTAGGAGCGTGAGCAGCACAACGAAGAACTTAGGCATATGACTGACAAAGTGAACGAAATACAGATTGTGGTACGACTGTAGTTAGGTGCAATGCCCAAGGCATAGGGATATGTGCTCCAATCGCCTCTTGGCTGATAACTTATTTCCTCAGAACTTCCAACTCACTGTCCCTTCCACCGTCAATGGATCTTCAGGGTAAACAAGGTTGATAGTTCGGGGGGTGAAGTAGCGAACATTGGATAGATTCTTGATATTGAGCGCGATGCTAAAACGATTTATTTGATAGTAGATAGCTGCATCAGCACGTAAATAACTGGGTACACTGAACGAGTTTCTTAGATCTCCCTCCCGTTCGCCGAAATAGAACAAACCCAAGCCAAATCCTAACCCTCGTAAATTCCCCTTGGCAAAGGTGTAAGTTGTCCACAAACTCGCGCTATTGTCAGGGACGTTCACGAGTCGATTGCCTACAGCATATACGTTGTCTTTTGTCACGTGTGCATCCGTATAAGTATAAGAGCCAATCACATTCCAGCCTGGCAAGATCTCCCCGGTGACATTAAGTTCAACGCCTCGACTGCGTTGCTCTCCCGTTTGAACATTAAATGCAGGATTGTTGAGGTCAGGCGTCAAAACATTGGATAGAGTCAGTTGATACAAAGCAAGGGTTGAAGACAGCCTGCCATTGAGGAAATCAGTCTTGACCCCCACTTCATATTGAGTGCCACGACTAGGTTTAAATAAACTACCTCCAAACGTGGTTGCAAGATTTTGGGAGAAGGATTGACTGTAGCTGGCATAGAGTGACACAGGTTGGATCGGTTGATAGACAAGACCGACACGAGGACTAAATGCCTGGTCAGGTTGACGTTGATTGGCACCGTTGACCAAGTTGGTCAGCTTATTCTCGACAAAATCGCCACGCCCACCAAGGACCAACTTAAGGTTATTGGTAAGCGCGACTATATCTTGAATATAGAGCCCGAGTTGATCATTTCTAGTTTTTTGATAAACTCTAGAACTAATACGACCGACGGGTTGACCATAAACGGGGTTGAACAGATTTAGAGCCCCAAGAGCCCGCTGAGTCTGATCGAAGAAACTGATATCTCTATACAATTCAAAGCCTGTAACTAATTCATGCTGAAGGCTGCCAGTTTTAAATTTGCCTACCACATGGTTGTCTAGAGCATACTCGTTCTCCACACCAGGCGCTCCTACATAGTTTTGCGCTGTGCGATTCAGAAGACGACCATTGGTTTGTAGGGACACAGGATTGGCAGCATTTGTTCGATAGCTTAAAGACCTAACCTTAAAACTATTCACTAAGGACCAATCATCACTAAAGCGATGTTCAAAGTTATAGCTCAACAGCATGGAGTGACGATTGTTTATGTCGGTTGGCTCTTCAGCATTACGACTGAGCGGTATTCTTCCGTTTGGGTTAGGCAAAACAGTTCCTATGGCAGGTAGCCCCGTTCTGGGAACCTGCTGCTGATCTTTGAACTCTGCTTCAAATGTCAGCTTTGTCTTCTTATTTATTTGCCAACTCAGAACAGGCGCAATTAGATAACGCTGGGAACTAAAAAAGTCGATAAAGCTTTCTGTGCTGATGTAGGAAGCATTAATACGATAAAGAACCGTTTTTTCTGAATTAAGAGGTCCAGAGATATCTAAAGTCGGTTGATACAAATTATAACTGCCGAAACTCATACTGGCGGCAAAGTAAGGATCTCTTAAGGGCTGCTTCGTGACAAAGTTAATCGTGCCACCCAGATCGCCTTGACCATAAAGGACTGAGGCTGGTCCTCTCAGAACCTCTATCTGTTCGATGTTGCCGAGTTGAGATTGTCCCGATCTATTTCCTCCTGAATAATCCTTAAGACCGTTGCGAAGAAGGTTGCTCGTCTGAAAACCCCGAAGTGTAAAGACATCACCATTGGTGGCAGAATTGAAAGCTTGGTTAACACCGACGCTTCTTAAGGCATCAATAGTGTTGATGGCTCCTTGCGCTTCCCAACTCTGTCGGGGAACCACCTGAATTGATTGAGGAATCTCCTGTATCCGCCTATTAGTCCGAGTCCCAACGGTGGCATCGGGAACTTGATAGCTAGTTGGGTTACCAGTGACGACTAGTTCTATTGGCTCTTGGTTGTGCTGAGGTGTAGTTCTTGGCTGCGTAAGAGTCGAAGCTGTCGTACTCACATCAAATACTAAACCTTCAGTATTACTATCAAACAACTTCACTTGTGGCGGACTCTGTTTCCCCACTATCGTCAATCGCAGAGTGTTATTGCCAGTATTTGCAACTGTTATCTCAGTAATCCCTGCTACTAAGTTTGACCGCCGGAAACTCTCCCCACTGGCAAGCTGTAACTTGACATTAGGAACATCTGCAATGTAGGTATTACCCTGTATCTTCGGTAAAACTTGTAATTTCTCTGAGTTAGCTGTAACTAAAATTAACTCTATCCCTTTATCAGTGGTATTCACCTTCACATCTGTAACTGACAATACATCAGTTGTGGCTGGGCTTAGTTGAGCGATCAGGTTTTGATGTCTGTTAACCCATAGTAAATATGATGCGTTAATAAGGGGACGTTCTAGAGAATTGAGTTGGCGAACTTCTGATATTGGTGTTGGCGATCGCTTCGCTTTTGACTTGGTGATATCAGCAGATTGAACAGAGCTTTGTCTTTCTACCGATGTGATCGCTTCCAGATTGACTGGGGACTGTCCAAAAGTTGGCTCTTGCTCCACTAGATTAATACCAAAACCGACGCCAACACTCGTTAGTAAACTTAGCAAACACCCATTGCACACAGCCCGATAATTGATCATTCGTGGTTCCTAACAATCGCCTTGCAAATATTTTTTTACTTGCGCAAGTAAACTTTACATGGGAAAGTATAAGTAAGATTGAGTTAAAAATCAACTAATTATGTTGTTTTCCAGACAATTTCAGCTTTTGTGCCAAGTGAAAGGCGCAGTCTTATTGACTAGTTACGCTGATAGTTTTGCTCACATGTTCCCCAAGCAAAATAGATGTAATTTAATCACTCGGTATGAAACCAAAAATCCTTGATTAGAGCTAGAAAAGCTCATAAAAATAATGTATTTTATCGTGCATATGTTTACTTGCTCTGGATGTATACGTAGGTGGGAAAGATATCAGTTGGCAGACTTATCACTTTGTCCAAGTGATTGAAAGCAGTTCTTAGAGTGCTGTTATCAAGGCTGTTTGGCTACTGGGACAGATCGGCAAATTCTGACTCACAATAGCAATTTCGCCTTCAGGATAGTGAATCTTGAGGTGAGCGTATAAATCATACTTGGATTCAAAAACGCCTAGACAGAATGAGAAATGCGAATAGTGAATTCAAGATATCGTTGTTTATGGTTTTCGGATCAACTAATTAGCACATGCTACAGACTAGCTACCTGGTTGTAGGGAAAGGACATATTGGCTTAGCGACAGCTGTCTATTTGAGTAATCAAGGATGTGATGTTTACCTTTTCTCTCGCCGTTCTTCTATCGTTGCCCAGACAAGAACCATTCACTCAATTGGATCAGTTTCTCCTGGAAATCATTTGGTTGCAGCTTGTTCTAATAACATCAATGAGTTGGCGACACTCAATGGTGGTAAACTACCACTCAAGGTGCTGATATGTTGTCGCGGTCAAGACATCGAATCCTACGCCAGGATTCTAGCTGAATATGTCAATCCTCAAATGAACGTTCTGATTTTTTGTACTAGTCGCTTTGCAGGCTGGGTTTTTTGTCAGGTGCTCCAAAGATGGGGAATAGCTAAGGAACAGTTGCCTGCTGTGGCTGATGTTAACAATACTCCATTTGTCAGTCGCAGTAATACTGAGGACCAAGTACGAATTAGCACGCTTACTCACAAGTTCTTTGTGGCAGCTCAAAACCGAACCATGACAAATCGGATTGTCAGTGCTTACCAAGCTGTGTTTAGTAATTTATGGGCGGCTACGTCGGTTTTAGAAATTAATCTCAATAAAGTTAATGACATTATCCACCTTCCCTTGCTTCTGGTTTCACTAGCTAGATGGGAATCTGGTGAGGATTACAACCTCTATCATAACCTTGGTCCCCGTACTGTTGGACTCATTGACCACCTGGATTGCGATCGCCTAGCAGTGGGTGAAGCACTAGGAGTGTTCAACTTAATTGATATCAAAAGCCACTATCAAATCGCATATGGAACCACAGGCTCATCGCTTTATCAACATATGCAGCAGGTTGGAGCCTACTCCAGTACGACGCTGTATAACCCTCATCACCGCTATTTGGTTGAGGATCTGCCTTATGGCTGTTTTCCCCTACAAGTTTTAGCTCGCTTAGCTGGAGTAGAAACACCATTCCTGGACAGTTGTATCACAATCGGAAATAAGTTCCTTGACATACCTCTGAAGTGGACTGCTGAGTTTCTGGAATTGGATCGGCACCAGCTCAGTCAACTTAACGACCATCATCCTACTGAGAATAGTTAGCAATCTTCTCTAGACTCACATCTTGCACTGGCCTCAGAAACCGGGGACGAGAGCGATGACTCCCTTTCCACTTTAACGTTGCTGAATTGGGAGATGAAACTGGTTTTTTGTGTATTCAAAACTTTTGTATAGACGCAATCTATTGTGTTTGTACAGATAAATTCCTACTGTAATTTAGCAACGCCAAATTAGAGGAAGTTCCGTATAATCAGTGTATTTTTGAGGACAAACAATAAACAATAGACAGTAGTATCAATCACAGAGTATTTGTCTATCAAATATGGTCATCCATTGTCAACCGTGTAGAAAAGTGTCAGAGATATCAAAGCCAGTCTGGTATTTTTCTGATTGGCAAAAACATATTTTTCCAGTTGATTAAATCCTCTTTTTAACAAACAGCGGCACAAACGTTAGGCAGCGCAGTTGTGCTAGCAGTCGAGGATACAAATTTTCTTGATTATAAAAAAATATGAGAGCAGCACAACGATTACGATCATACTGGGAATCATGGAAATGGGTTAATTCTACAATTTATAAATAAAGTATGATTTTAATAAAATGTTCTCGAATAATTAGTTTATAATTGTTATTTGAATGCCGTAATCTATTCATTAGAGAGTTAGCTTGTGACACAAACAACTCAAGAAGCATACTATATGCGTGCTGACCAACGTTCTAGTATTAAGGAGCCGTTAGAACTCTCACCTCTAGTCGGTAACTGGATCAATACTAAACCAGATACTGATTATTTTGTGCGGGTGGTTTTCAGCGAACAAAATGGTCGCCTTATGTTTCAAGGTTATGGAGCCAACGAACCCGATCCCATTGACTGGGGTGAGGTTGAGGCGCAGCCTTACGCTGTTGGAAGCTCACTGATAGCAGGAGGAATCCACGCTTTTTACAACCTAGATGGGATTGAGACACATCTGGTGGCAAACCAAAAGTTAGGAATCTTGGTCATTCAGTCCTATACCCGCTACCTAGATGGTAGTGGTAGAGCTAGTCATTTTGCCCGTGAGTTTTTTCATCGCTAGTGAGAAGAGGAAGATTTCAAGATGGAGCCAAACGAAATTTACGGTAACCAGCCTAAGGACATCGTGATTGATTTCACGCCTGTTTTAGGAACCTGGATCAACTCCAACGAAAAGACTAAATGGATCGAGAAATTTACCATAGCCAAGCATAATGAGCAAATTGTTATGCACGCTTATGGTAGTGAGTCCCCCAAAGATTGGGGTGAAACTGAGGTGACGCCGTTTCTAGATAATATCAATGAGAAGGCATTCTGTGCACGATACGATCACGATTCAGTAGAATCTGTGTTGGCAGCAAACATGAATAAAGGCTTGTGGGTGATTGCGGCGTTCCACAAGTTCAAGGATGGCAGCCAACCGAATTTTCTGTGTCGGGAGTTTTACTATCGGGTGGACTGAGCTGAAGTTCCCATTGCATTTGTACTAAAAAAGCTCATAAGCCGTAACTGTACAACAAGTCTGGTCTTTTAACACCTAAGACACAGTACTCATGTAAACGCTGGAACTAAACGCACATCGATGGTAAGCTAAAAGCTTGGGGTAAAGGTCTAATTCTCGCTTCGCACACCCCTTTGACAATTGTACCTAGTAAGGCGGCTCAAAAAAACCTTGAAAGTCGCTTCTATCTAGAATACGTGCTTTTTGCTTGGGTAGGACTTCAGATTGCAGAAAGGACAGCAGATATCAAATTTTGCTTCATTACTCTTAAGACGCACATTTTCTAAAAAATGGTGCAACTCTGGAAGCTACCGAGATTGAAATTGCAAGTTTATAAGACTCTATTAAATGATATTCAATCTAACTCTCAATAAGCAAGCCCTGATTGAGCGCATTAGCCAACTGGCACGGGATAAGTTTGCCTCTCGCGCCGCTTGTTATGACCATACTGCTAGCTTCCCAAGAGAAGATTTTGAAGACCTTTTTCAAGCAGGTCTCAATGCGCCTGTTGTGCCAACTGAATACGGGGGTCTGGGGTTAGGACATGATAGCGATATCTTTACCCTGTGGATGATGACTAAGGAACTGGCAAAAGTGGATTTATCTCTAGCCCGTTGCTGGGAAGGACACGCAAATGCCCAAGCTTTACTAGCGGGTATGGCTAATGAGTCTCAGAAAAAGCGCTGGTTTGAGGGTATTGTCGAGCGTGGAGAGATATGGGCGGCTTGGAGTGGAGAACCCCAGTCTCAGATTCCAGGGCAAAAAGCTAGCCTTGGCACAAGTGTTCAAGTAGTAGATGAGGGATACATCATTAATGGCACAAAGGTATTTGCCACCAGTGCCCCAGAAGCACAGTGGGCAGTTCTCTTGGTCAACACAGCAGGAACTGGGGGAGCGCGTCATAGCAATGGCTCACCGACATCAGTATTGTTATTAGTCTGCAACTTATCAGATCCGAGTATTAGCTTTGATGATAGTTGGTGGCAGCCCATTGGGATGAGAGGTACAGTGAGTTACTTAGTTCGCTTTGAAAGTACTTTTATCCCTAAAGAAAACTTGATTGGCTATCCAGGACAGTACATCCAACAAGAGTGGCAGACGCGGTTTACGCCTCAGTATGGCGCTGCTTTTCTCGGAGCTGCGGAAGGAGCCTATAATTATACTTTAGCATACATCAATAAACAGGAAAAAGGTCACGACCCCTACGTACAACATCGAATTGCCAAGGCAGCAATTAATATAGATACTATGCATTTCTGGCTGCGGCAGGTCGCCACTCTTTGGGAAACAGGCCAGGTTTTAGGGGCAAAACAAGCAGGCAATCGCGCCCGTTACATAACTGAGCAACTGGCTTTGGAAACTGTGAACCACTGCATACAAGCGAATGGGGCTCGCTCTTTGATTCAACCGAGTCCTCTAGAGCGAATATTCCGAGACTTGTCCTTTTACGTCCTACACGATAATAGCGATCGCGTTTTGTCCTCAATTGGTCAGGAGATTCTGGGGCAGTCCTTTGATCGTGCCTATTTCAACACCCACCCAAAAGAGCGAACGTAACCTTACAGATTGACAATTTGAGCCTTAAGTGAGCCGTGAGGAGTACTACTCAACTTAAGGCAATTGACAATAGTTCAAGATACTAATTCTCATCCCAAGGAGCAGGTTTTCTTACTTGCTCCCAAACAGGACTAGACAAAGCTTCAGACAATTTTTTTGCCAATTCCACCAGCCCTGCATAGCCAGCGTAGGCATGATAACGTTCATGGTTAATATCTAAAAAAGGAATTTGGGCTTTGAGTGATGTGTACTGATGACCAGTCCCAGAAATCAACACATCAGCTTTTGTTTCCTCTAATACTTTTAATAAGACCTCAGGAGTTGTGTCAGATAAAATTATCCGCTTGTCACCAAGATACTGTTTAATTTTCGCTTTATCCTCTCCTGTTGTCTTGCTATCAGTAGTAGCAATAACTTCCATTCCCAAGTCTTTAGCTGCTAAAATAAATGACCAACTTTTGACACCGCCAGTACAAAGAACAATCCGCTTACCTTTTAGCTGAGAACGATAAGGAGCTAAGGCAATATCTAGAGCAGCAGTTTCTTCTGCAATTAACGTTTCTGTTCGTTCTTTAAGTTCACATGCAACAAAACCATATCCAAGGGATTTGCCTAATGTTGCTGCAATATTACGCAAGCAATGGTTTATGTTTTCCACACCGTAGAAAGATTCTTCAATATAAGGAATTCCATAACGTTCTGCCATTGTTTGTGCCATTTCTATAGCTACATTTGAGCAAAGTACTACATTCAATTTGGCACGATGAGCATAGCAAACTTCACGATAGCAAGCATCACCTGTAATTTTGGAGAGAACGCGAATCCCCATTTTCTGGAACAGTGGTAAGATATTCCATGTTTCCCCTGCAACGTTATACTCACCAATAAGATTAATATCAAATGGCGTAGTCAATTTGGGTTCTGCAGTCCCAATGACATGATTCAATAAAGTTTCGTTGCCAATGCGGTTACCTATATTTTTACTACCAAGAAAACCAGGCGAATTTACGTAGATAACTGGCATGTCAATTTTCTCTGCTGCCTGTTTACAGACACTTTCGATATCATCCATCAAAGCACTCACACAAGTAGCGTAGACAAAAATAGCTGCCGGATTGTAGCGTTGAGCAACATCGAGAATAGCTTTGTATAGCTTCTTTTCACCCCCAAAAACGATATCATTCTCAGTCAAGCCAGTAGTAAAAGCAGTTTGGTGTAATTGAGAGCCTGATGAAAGGCTACCATGAGTCGCCCACGGATTGTGAGTACAAGCAACAGTACCATGTACTAAATGAACAGCATCAGTTATAGGTCCCAAAGAAACCATCGCTCCATCAAAAGGACAATTCCCTTGGGTTAAACCTGGCTGTGGTGATTTTTTACAAGATAGTTTTTTCTTGTCACCCAACTTTTTTGGGTTATGGTAAGCAGTTTGTTGCAGTGTTTTTTTGATTGTTACCTGAGTTGTGTTCATGTTTTTCCTCGGTTTAGATATTCATACAAAAGTCAGGAGTTATTATTTTCTCCCTAGTCCTCCTTGTCTTCCTTGCCTCAAGAGCTTCTTATACCCCACTCCTGCCTTCTTACATGGTGGTAGACAAAGTTAGTTGGGACTAATTTTTTAATAGTTCCAAAAAATTGCAACTGATTCACTAGCACTTTCAGCTAAAACACCCAACTTTTCTGAATGCATCCTGTTTCCCAAGGAAGACGTGTCAATGCTTTTGCTAGTCTTATCTTAGATAAATGTTAGCATAACAAAATTCTATTTTCGGTGAACATATACTCAATTAATAGAATAATAGAGAAGTAAAATTAGCTTTTTTATGATGTCTAATTTTTCTGTAATCTCTGATATAAAATCTGCTTTATGTTAATTTCTTAGTTAAGTTTTGATTAATCGAGTTCGCCAATCACCCATTTTTCATCGAAACATTGTTCATGCCACTTCTAAAACTCCACATCCTTTAGTTATGGCTTTTTTGACGATTGCTCCTACCCCTCCTGAACGGTTATCGTAGAGTTCAAGAACTGGTAGTCTGTCCGGATTGCCAGTTTTTAACTTTGTCTACCGTTACCACTTTGACGCAGTAGGTAGTCCCAAATACGTTGTATTTCTGCTTGAAAAGTCTGACGGTCTATAGCTGCTTGAACGTATTATAGAGCGTACGAAAGTGCCAAATCCTTATCGAGTGGGAGAGGTGTGTCAGTTTATTGAAGTGCGGAATGTGGGTTAGAAGAGGGATATGTGCTTACATCCCAAAGAAATTCCTCCTATTCCTGATGAAACGGTACGTGTAGCCAAAGCCGCGTTCCCCAAAGGTAATTACCTGCTTTTTCGGCTAATTGGGTATAAGGATATCTTCTTCAATCAAAATTCTGCCAAGCTTTTGGTATTCTCGTCGAATAGCTTGGAGCAAATGGGTCATAGTAATAACTTTACCATCGTCTGCTGCTAAGAAAGCTGCTGCTAAGGCAATATTCCGAATATTAGCGCCTGCAATCTCAAAGCGACGCGCTAGGAAATCTAAGTTTAAGTCTGAACTGCAAGGTGTGGTATCCGGCCAAACCTTTTCCCAGATTTGGCGGCGTTGCTTTTCATTGGGGAAGGAAAACTCGATAATGAAACGCAGCCGTCGGCTAAAGGCATCGTCCATATTTCTGCGGAGACTGAAAGTTAGAATTGCTACAGCTTCATACTCTTCCATTTTTTGCAGCAGGTAGCCAGTTTCGATGTTGGCATAACGGTCGTGAGCATCTTTGACTTCAGAACGTTTGCCAAATAAAGCATCTGCTTCATCAAATAAAAGTATGGCGTTGGAGTTAGCCGCAGCGGTAAAAATGCGGTTGAGGTTTTTCTCGGTTTCACCGATGTATTTACTGACCATTTGTGATAAGTCAATTTTATAAAGGTCGAGTTGCAATTCGCGGGCGAGAAGGGTAGATGTGGTGCGATCGCTTTCGGAAATCAGGTGCAATAAATTATGCCAAATCAGCGGTGCCTCCTTCGGCCTCTTATCTTACAACTCTCCGAATGTCTTGTCTTGGTTCGTGTTCAGGTAAATTAACAATCGTGCTAACTTTACTGCAAAATCCGAGAACTCCTGAGGGGTCATTTCGGGCAAGGAACGCAACTCTAGGATCGGCACCTGGATGACTCCCTGGCCCGTTGTCACTGGATCTGTTCGATTTGCGTACCCACCGAGTGCCTCGATCTGTTTTTTACCTCTTTGTGTCGGGTAGTACGCCGGTGTAAGTTGATCCGTCCCTGTACCTGTAGACGGCGCAGTCATTGCCTTCAGCCAGTCCTTGCGCTTTAAGTCTTTGTACCATGTGTTAGGTTCACTGCTCTGTTGTATTCCTGCACTGTATATCGATTGGCTCATTTTACCCCAGTCATACCCGGCCCCCTTAAGCAGGTCAACGAACTTTCCTCCGTGTTTGCCCGAGTAATAGTCGCGCTCGTTGTCCGGCAACATAGCAAACATCGTGGCGAAGTCGGTACGGGCCATTATGGGAGCGATTGTCTTTGCATAGCTCCGTACCAATCCCTTTTTGCCCATGTCCATATAGGCTATCAGCAGCGCCACTAGGCCTTGCAGCTTTTCGGATGCTGGTTTCGGCGCGTTCTTGTGTTTCGCGAGGAATGTGGCGATCGCCGTCTCTGCCTTGCCGGGTGCAGCACCGAGGGTTCGCAGAATCGAACCGGCTGAAAGCTGGCCATTCTGATCGAACCCTGTGCCCTTCAGACGCCCCTCCCCTCGACGTGTTCGCTCTGGATTCGTCTCGTCAGGGTCAGGATACAAGTTGCGGATCAGGCTGGGCAACGACTCCAGTCGGAGTCCAGTGGTGGCCTGCGGCTTGCCCTTCTGCTGATTTGGCCTATCTGTTTCAAAAAATGACCCTTCGAACTTGACCGTCCCTCTCAACTCATTCGCACGGAGCTGGTGTCCTTCCTTCATTGCCAGTATGTACTCAGTACCCATCTCATCGAGGATAGTTTCGAACAGATCGACTGCCGTCTTCACTTGCCCTGCGTTGGTCTCGTCCAGCGCCACGGTTCGCAGCTCGAGATTGGTTTTATCTCCCATTTCATCCGCTGTGATCTCTGCGTTGTTATTCTCCACAAGTATGTCTCCTTTCGTCATCGGCTTCCACATTTCTCGGTTCGTACGCGCCGAAGCTAACGCTTTTGTGTAGTCCTCTGGGTTCCCATATGTGTCATACGGCTTCTGAATGGTGGTAATCTCATTGAGGTCAGTCGCCGGATCTGCCCGCCACGTGTTCCAAGTGCTGAGTTCGAACTCAAAGCCGATCTTGCGCTGAAGCACTACTTTCTCCATACCCGTGCGCTGCACTGGTGCAAACTGGATCGAAAACAGTTCCTTTCCCTCCGGCACGCCGTGCCCTTGTGTGGCGTTTGCCTGTTGCGGTAGTAAAGGCGATCGCTGTACCGCTCCACTATTCTGCTGTACCACATGGGTTAACTCATGAGCGATTAACTCCTGCCCACCTCGACTTGATGGCTCATATACTCCCTGTCGAAAGAAAATATCCTGCCCTGTCGTAAACGCTTTTGCCTGAATTGATCGATTTAACCGATCGGAAGTCCCATTTTTATGAACTCTCACCCCACTAAAATCTGCACCAAATGCCTGCCCCATTGACTGTTGCAGATTGGCATCTAATGGCTGTCCACTTCCCCTAGCACTGTTAATAGCAGTGTCCAAATCTGTTGAAACTTCCCCGACTGCGATCGCTTCCCCTGGCTGTATTATTGATTTGGCTTGCAAGTCTTCTTCTTCGGGCTTTACTTCTGGCTGTACTTCTGGGAGTAACGGCGACATCTGTAACTCAGAAATACTTGGTTTGGCCTGAAGTTCTTCCTCCGGTTCTTCCTGACGTTGTACTGACTGCCCTTGCGTTGGCTGGGCTGTTGGGGCATGGGTCTGTTCTACCACCTGTGATGCCACGCGATCCGCTTCCTGTTCGTATTTATCACCGACTTTGCCAATAGTGAGTTTGGCTTGAATTGCTAAAAAACTTGGAGTTGCAGCCATTCCACCAGCCCCGCTATCGGCAAGGCGCTGTATCATTGGCTTCATCATCAATTCTGCATCATCTTTTTCAGTCATCTCCTTTGACTGGATTATCTGATTTGCAGGTAGATTAATTTGATTGATTTGAGAAGCAACTCTATCTGCCTCTTGCTCGTACTTATCCCCGGCATTACCAATAGTCAGTTTGGGTTGGATTGCTAATTCTTGAGATAAGCCCCTAAATAACGGCTTGGCTTGCACTATAGGTTGTCTTGCCAGCAACTGGTTAACAGCTTGATTGCCGATCGCACCTTGCAATTCTTCAATCAGGTGAGGAGAATATCGAGCGATACCTTCTCTTCTCCTGACGGAGACGCTGCTTTGTAGCTTGCTTCCCCGAAGGGGTACGAGACGCTACGCGAACGGTAAGCTGCGCTAACGCATTTTCTCGATTACTGGCAGCGATTCTCCTTTGGAGACGCTGCGCGAACGCATTTTTAGTTTGGCTCAGGTATTGGCGCTCCATAAAATTTACTTCCAAAACTAGGTATGAAATGGGCGATCGCGCCTGGGTTGCTCCTTTGGAGCAATCGCACTTTGGTTTTGAATTGCATCCACTATGCGATCGCTATCCGCTCCCAGAGCGATCGCATTTTTTGTTTTTTTGAAATAAGGCGCTCGCATAACCACCAAGACAGTCGTTACAATTTGTTGTATTTGGTGAATCAAAATTTCTTGACGATCTAGTTTTAACTGACATGGCACTCCAAGACCATTTTCGCCCTCCTCTAAGTACCAGAAGACACTGGCACAGTTTTCATAATGCCTGGTCAACCTATATTGCTGATGACCTGAACCAATCTCTTCCAGAAGGCTACTTTGCTGAACCAAACGCTCAATTTGGCATTGAAATTGATGTAGCTGCTTTCAGCGAACGAATACCAGTTAATCCTGTGCATCAAACATCTGAAATCTTGGAATGGAAGCCAAGTTCACCGACTGCAACGGTGCCATTTCAACTCACCACAGATGTGGTTGAGGTGCAAATTTTTAGTACTCAAACAGGACCGACGCTAGTAGGAGCTATTGAGTTAATTAGTCCGGCGAATAAAGACCGCCCAGGGCAGCGATCCGCGTTTACTTCTAAATGTCAAACTTACTTGACTCAAGGCATTGGACTAATTATAGTTGATATCGTCACCATACTTTCTGCAAACTTACATAACGAGTTGATCAATCGCTTGAATTTGGTAATTGAACCCCTAGATGCACGATTGTACGCCGTTGCTTATCAAGTTGGTCAAAAAAATGGCAGTCCTTACCTTGATTTTTGGCAAGAAGCGCTGGCGATTGGCGGCAATCTTCCTATACTACCTCTGTTTTTGAAAGGTGGGCTTTATTTACCGATTCATCTGGATATGACCTACCAATATACTTGTGTTAGACAACGTATTCCTGAATTCAATGATTAATCAATAAATAGGAGCAAAGAAAAAGGTGAATTACGGTTGACAAGATGCGATTGCATTTTGGGGAGACAAGGCGATCGCACATCCCCATCTTCAAGGTGCGATTAGCTGGTGCAGATGAGCGGATAGCATATGCGATCGCACTTTGCAATTCTTCAATCGGGTGAGGAGAATATCGGGCGATGGCGCTTTCTCTATTACTGGCAGCGATTGCATTTTTGGTTTGACTCAGTTTTTGGTGTTTCATCAAATTTCCTTCCACAACTGGGTATAAAATGTGCGATTTCGCTCCGCATACTCGGAGCTTGGATCTGATATTGTTAGGTACAATAGATGGGATCTTTGCTGTCCACCTGCACTAGATGC
This sequence comes from uncultured Scytonema sp., assembly GCA_937873135.1. Classification (GTDB taxonomy): domain Bacteria; phylum Cyanobacteriota; class Cyanobacteriia; order Cyanobacteriales; family Nostocaceae; genus Rhizonema. Next base: position 29,349 of record CALMVQ010000303.1, read on the forward strand.
CCTCCCACTTTTTATTTGCTTCATAGATCTTCGTGAGATAATCCAAAATATCCTCTGGTTGAGAAAGGTTTAGTTTAGTATCTCGGGGTACTACCTTGGAAATATCTCGTTGTTCTACGACGGCTGCCACACCTCCCTTCTTATCCTTACTAGGCTTAATGTCCGTCCCCCAAGGATTTTTGGCAGCCTCGAATGCTAGATCGTCAGTTCCAAATAAGATTTTCTTTATCCAGTCTTCAATGATAGGATTGTCAATTCCGAGCCAGAGCTTTTCGTCTGCCTTGCGTTTGGTTGTCAGCAGTAGAAGGAATGCGGCTTGAGTCATGCTTTTGCCATCTTTAAGCACAATTTTCGCATAAGGATTTTTCTCAACTAAGGCATTCCGCACATCGGACAGTTTGCTTTTGTAAAACAGAAATGAACGGTTCTTTGCGTACCCCGATGTCACATATTTTCCTGCTAGCATATAGTTAGCTATTAGCGCAAAAAAGCCTGCCACTTCTTCAACATGGCTATCTTTTACCTTGGCATATTTATTTGGATCGTGGTTTTTCTTCAATTCTTGAATAATCAGATCGACGCTAAGTGCTGCCTCATGGGCAGCCTTCTCTTTACTGGTTACCCGTGATGAACCGTCAGAATTAATTAGTTTAGTATTGTTCAGGAAGTGTCTGACTCTATCTAACCGAAAAGCATGAGTTGCTTGGATTGATACTCGCTCCATGTCACCGGGAGTGCCCGTGTTGACTCCATAATGTTCATAATCATCGGCTTCGGGAATCACGTTTTTCAGTTGGCAGATGGGGGGGCTTTTCAATGCCTCATTCCGTAAGGTTGTCAGGAGGCTGAGCCAAGTGGTAGCAACCTTTTTAAATAAACGAGCGCTCAGATTTTCTGGAACAGCTGTGCTAGCAAACTCCAGAATCTTGCCGTCGCAGGAGGGATCTGAATCAACATCAAGTTTTGACCCGTCAGGTAAATTAATATTAAAATCTTCGTAATCTGGGTCTTCGTAGCTTCCATCCAACATTTTCTTCTTCGCTGGAATTCCGGTTTCAATCTCGAAACCGATTAGTCGCTGGACTATAGGGTTCTCATTCTGTTGTTGAGATATTGGCGCGGGGGTGTTTTTGAGAGCTGACTTGGGATGCCACGCGATCGGCTTCCCGTTCGTATTTATCACCGACTTTGCCAATAGTGAGTTTGGCTTGAATTGCTAATTCATCAGATGTAACCGTTCAGGGGGGAGCGCCCTTGAAGATACCCATTGCTTGATTAATCGGTAAAGCCCAGATATTAGATGAAAATGAACCTACGTAGATTGACGTATATTGACGAGCAGCGATCGTTAACAGCCACAGAACTCATGAGATGGAGGAAGATTGACGAGCAGCGATCGTTAACAGCCACAGAACTCATGAGATGGAGGAAGATT
>CALMVQ010000304.1 GCA_937873135.1 uncultured Scytonema sp.
ATCACTACGTATTATCTCGTAGTTTTTTTCAGAAATCAAATATGATTCCTATATCTTGTGTAATTATTTAATTTAAATTTAATTATCTCATTGATTTAGAATTAGTCGTTTGCCATGTATAAAAAACGAACTTAATTTGGGAATACTAAACGTAGAGATCAGTTAAACAGGCGATTAGGCTCTTAATTGATGTATAACTTTTCTCGACTCGCTTTGAGTATTTGAGAATCCGGATTTGTTCTCTCTCTTAAGAAGAGAAAAGTAGAAATCAATCCGGCTGAATCAACATGACTAATTTCTGCAAGATCCTTGATTTTTATTGAGAAATGCTTTTATGCATACAATTCGCGCAGACTCAAACCTGGTGTTTTTCAAGTTTTATTGCTTTTTGCTTTTTGAAGTTCCTTTACTTGAATTACTCTCTGGTTGCAGGAAAAATGATATCAGTCTGGTCCCAACTGCCAATAATGATTCGAGAGAACAGATCGAACAACTTCCTCACCTGCATAATCAAATAAGCAAAAGCACATTGCTGTATGACAATAAACGTTTACTCAAATTGAAAGGAGAGCTAAAGGTCTTATATGATACTTTCAAAAAATCTGCCTTGCAAGTAAAAACTTATGAAAAACCTCGATTCTGGGAAAAAACCTTAGGATTCATTGCTCAAAAGTTTTGCAGGCGGCAATATATATCTACTATAACACCAGAATGCAGCTGCGGCGACACTTTCTTTCAGTGTGCAAAAACTTGGAGCGTCGTATTTGATGATAAGAGCGAGGATATCTTCTACAACCTCTACAAAAAGCAAAGACTCATCTTAGAACAGCAAGTAATATTCTCTGCATTTCCCACCACTGCTTTTGTCTCCGGCTCTGAAGCGGAACAGGTGGTGATTCATCAGTTAATACGACCTATTGCAGGTAGAGAAGAAGATGTTGTTAACCAATTCTCAACTTTGTTATTGGCAAGCAATACTGCCAATGTCAATGAATCAGAAAGGTTTAGCAAGACGGAAATACAGGTAAGCCTTGATCAAGAAAGAACGCAGAACTCAGTTTTCAGAACTCAGGAGTTAATTAGAACTAAAGTAAGTAGAATCCAGCTAGGGTTGTGTACAAGGGAGTGCGGAGTCAAGTGGGTACGAAACACAAAATCAAAGATAAGGTACTCCTCAATTAGTCGCTGGTTTGAATCATCCTCTAGTTTTATTCTGCGTTCTGGGTTCTACGTTCTTCTTCAACATTCGAGACTCGAAAAAATGTTCGCATTCAGGTATGCAGTATCTAGTTAGTTTGTAGAACAGACTGCTCCATCCTGAAGCAAAAAAAGCATAATCGTAGTATAGCTATCTGCGCAAATCCTGCTCAAAAGAGTTTATCACCCAACTCAAGTGAGTCCTATCTGCTAGTAGTGCTGTCATTCAAGAACTTTAGCACCTAGCTGTATATTACCTGCATCAGAACAACTCTACAGAGACGTTGATAAATAGGGAATCTCGCCGGGCTAAGTAAAAAAGCCAGCAGATATCAATGCAGAAAGAGCTAAGACGCCAATAAACTTGCACAAATTATCGTGAAGATTGTCATTGCTCATTAGTTGGAAATGACTATTTATGATTGACAGTCTTAACACTTTAAAAGGGCAATCACACGCGCTTGCCACTGATATCTGCTGTTTAAAAACCGTGAATTGAAATTTGGTAACAATTATGGCAACGTTAATAAATGGGTGCGAAGAGCGTGGTAGTGGTAGATTTGACCTATCTGGAATTCACCCTCGACAGTTGATAGGCACTTTGCGAATATTTGGCTGTGTGGATATCCCTTGGATCTAATACCTAAGAACCAATTGTACGACGCTTTGGATGCAGTTCTTTCCACAGTCAATCGGCAATTAAGGATATTCACGAATTCTGCATCCGAACTTGGGAGACAATGCTGAAAGGTTGTTGGAGGATGAATTCAAGTCATATTGGTATCGAGCGCGATGACTTTATCGATACCACAATTAAATGACGTAATTTCGGCTTGACGAGTTTCCTCATCTCCATAAGTCAAACGTATGCGAAGATAACTGTCTAGTTGATAGGGTATTCGTTCCGCCCACTCGATCGCCACAATTCCTGGTATGAGATCAACTCCTTCCCAGTAGGTTTCTAAGTTCAAAGCGACGACTTCTTTTGGTTCTAAACGATATAAATCCAAGTGATAAAGGGGTATGCGTCCTTCTGTATACTCGTTAATGAGGGTGAAAGTCGGACTCACAATTGCGTCAGTAATGCCTAAACCTTCCCCTATGCCTTGAATTAGGGTAGTTTTGCCAGCACCTAAATCACCTTCTAGTAAAACGACATAACCGGGATCGAGGGACTGACCGAGAGCGATCCCAAGTGATCGCGTCGCTGCTATATTTTGAAGAAAAATTTTCATGCATTTGATGATTGTTAATGGTTAGTTGATAATTGTTAATGGTTAGTAGGGGCGGGTTTAATCTAGTAACTTGTGAGTAAAAAACGAACAATCCTGGCAAACCCGCCCGTACAGTGGTTAGTAATGAACAAATAGCGAAAAACAACTAACAACTAACAACTAACAATCAACAATCAACAATTAACAACTTTTTATTTCCTATCCTGAGCTCCACTGTACCACCGGAACAACTCTCGAGCTAGTCGTTCAGAATCGTGACGCACACAGCCGTTTTCATCTTCATGCATCACATTAGCTGAAACAATCCGCCGTCCCAACTCTGAGATGGCTTCGCGATCAAGAAAGACAGGATAGGAGTTTTGTTGGGCATAGCGGATCAAAGCGCGGGCAGTAGGACATGTTTTGTGTACGAGTACAGCATTAAATAATGGTTTTCCACAAGCGTTATCAATTGCTTTAATGTGATCGGCAACACTATATCCTTGAGTTTCTCCCGGTTGAGTCATGATGTTGCAAATGTAGATTCGGGGGACAGCAGAAGCAGCGATCGCATCGGCAATTTCGGTTACCAGTAAATTTGGAATAACACTCGTGTAAAGACTGCCAGGACCCATGATAATATAATCAGCTTCTTTAATTGCTTTAATGGCTGCTGGCAAACCTGGAGGATTCTCCGGAATGCAACCAATTTTGACAATACTACCACCTGCTTCGGTAATTTTCGATTCACCCTCAATCCGGCGACCGTCAGCTAACTCCGCCCAGAGACGAACATCACTGAGTGTCGCTGGCAAAACTTGTCCCCGGATCGCGAGTACTTTAGAACTAGCAGTGATCGCGCGTTCTAAATCGCCAGTAATGTCACTCAAGGCAGTCAAAAACAAATTTCCAAAACTGTGCCCTGTCAAGCCATCCCCAGCACGAAAGCGGTACTGAAAGAGTTCTGTCAGCAACTTTTCTTCATCTGCCAGTGCTGCTAAACAGTTGCGAATATCTCCTGGAGGTAAGACTCCGATTTCTCGGCGTAACCGCCCAGAAGATCCACCATCATCGGCAACCGTGACAATGGCGGTAATATTAGCGCTGTATGATTTCAGTCCCCTCAGCAAGGTGGAAAGTCCTGTGCCTCCACCAATGACAACTATTTTTGGCCCTCGATATAATCGGCGATGTGCCAGCAGCACATCAACAAGTTCTGCATCGCCTTCAAGTCTGAACGCCTCAGTAATTGAACCTACTGTGCGGCTTTGTCCCCAAAGAAGCAACAATAAGCCGCACAATAGCACAATTGGTCCACTGACGTAGTAGGGTAGAATGTCAGCAATAAATCCCAGCAAGCTTTTCAGTAACGCAATTATCCAAAAAATTGGTGTCAGCTTAATTGAAATAGCAAACCCCAGACTGGCTAGCAGTACACCTCCAACACTAATCAGTAACCAACGTTTTATCGATAGTCCTGGGGATAACCACTTAAACCACTGATTCACCCGACGAGAGGTGCGACGGCGCGACTGCTTTTGCAGGGCGTTGAGGGCTTGTCTGAGAAAACCGTTTGACATACCTGATCCAAAGCAGTCCTAAAAAAAAATGATTTACAGAAAATTTACACTACCTAGTTCACATACCAAGCGTGGAATTACTATATTTTTCAATTCCACTCCGTTAAAACCGGGTAGTTCTAATTGCCAGGATTCCAGTCGAACAACTTCTTGGCTTAGTTTAAAGTGAAGTTTATGGAAAAGCGAATTTTGGGATTAGATCCGGGACTGGCGATTTTAGGGTTTGGGGCAATCATTTGTCAACCAAATCAACCTCGGGGGAGGGATGACTCAGCAACTCTACTTGATTTTGGCGTCATCAGTACATCTGCTAATACGGACATGGGTCAACGGTTATGTACTTTATACGATGATTTGCACACCGTGATAGCGGAATTAAAACCCGATTTGGTAGCAATTGAAAAATTATTCTTCTATCGTATGTCAAGTACCATCCTCGTTGCCCAGGCACGTGGAGTGATAATGTTAGTTTTAGCACAGAGCCGTATCCCAATTGTAGAGTTTACGCCAGCCCAAATCAAACAGGCTTTAACTGGACACGGCAATGCAGAAAAATATGAAGTGCAACTTGCAGTCGCCCGAGAGTTGAATTTAGAGACCATTCCCAAGCCTGATGATGCCGCCGATGCTTTGGGAGTAGCTCTGACAGCGTGGTTTCAGCGTTAGACAAACCTCATTCTTTCAGTGTGGCAATTCCAATTCCTCTGCTGTTTCTGAGCGTTCCTGAATATTTGATTCAAGGTCTCTATAGAAACCGGATAGAAAATCTGTATCGAGAATTTATAATGTGTAAATCATGATAAGATACTAATTTGTTCTGCCAACCAAACCCGGAAGTCGGAATGATATAAACTGTAACAAGTTTCTCTGCCGACTCGCTGCTGCTGTAAGAAATCAAACCAATTTTCCACCAATTCCTCTACATCGTATTCATCTTCATCAAGAATTTGGGCGATCGCCTTTGCTGACATTTTTCCTCCGTTTTCCGCAGAAGTCAGGACACGAAGTACTTTCACAGCAATATTAGACAAACCACCACCTTTTATGTTCTGCCAATGCTGCTGGTAATATGCCTCTAAACCAGAGGGAATTCTATCAACTTGAAAGGGTTCAGAGAACAAATTAACAGCGTTCACGTAGCGGCTCCCTTGAAACATCGCATTCAAAATATGGTGCAGATACATGAAATTATTTTCGCTTTTAGTGATGAGGCGTGCTATGAATTCTTCCTCATTGATGTTGTGACTCGTAGAAACTTTGCCTGCAAAGTCTCTACATTTTCTATTGTGGAATAGGAGGGTTAGGTTCCGCCGAATATATGCCTGCACATCTTCCTGGTTTTCTTGCGGATACTCCGATAAATCAAGTATTCGCGACGGCGTTTCAATTAACAAACCAGATTGTTCTCGGAGAAAGGGCCGACGGGTGAGAATGAAATAGACCCCATCGGGCAGATATCTAGAAAGATAAAACAGATTTGTCCCTAGGGGTTGGCTGCTACGGTGAATCGCGTCTAAAGCATCAATAGCAATTATCAGGCGTTGATGTTGTTCCAGGCGATCGCTAATTTTCTGGAGTAGGAAGGAGAGAAACCAACTGCCCTCTCTGGCGTTGTCGGGTAAATCTTGTAGAGATGTGAAATTTTCGCCTGCGCTGTGGGCGGGTTTCTCGACTTGAAGCATCTGACGTCGCGTCTCTATAATTTGTTGACATACATCTGTGAGAAATTCTTCAGCCCGATTTTTCCCCTCAACTTGGGCGTTGTAATAGACAACATCAGGATTTTCCGTCACATACTTGGCGAGGATAGCACTTTTGCCGCTACCAGGAACACCAACAATGGTGAAGTAACCGCACTTGTGACAGTGGAGAAAGTCACTGATAGCGGTGAAGATAAATTCACGACCGATAAAATTTTGGCTTTTTTCGAGAATGACTTGTTGAAATTCCGTTGGGTAGGAGGCGGAATTGATGGAGGTTTGTGAAGGTGGGGTATTCATGGTTACGCCTTTATGCCTTCCTGGCGCAGGAAATTGTTCCAAAGGACGTAACCAAGGAGTGCCTTCCCACTGCTTTGCTTGTTGCAAACACGTCTGAATTTCTGGTTGATTAAAAGATAGCAAGCGTCCTAACAATTGCCCTGCTAGTTGCTTTGGATCTTGAATTAAAATATGTGCAGACAGTCGCAACGCCCCTTGAATCAGTTTCAGCGTTTTTACAGTTTGGACACTGTATTCTAGGTGATTTAATAATTCTGTATCATCTATTAAATCATAATCTTCAATCAGCACCTGCACGCCAAATTTAGGATGATTAATTTTTGCTTCTATAAAGTCAAAATCAGTTAACAGACGGCATGGTTTATTAAATTGACCACCTTTTAACCACAAACGTGGAGCGTCACCCAAGATATGTTCTCTGTCTTCCGATGACTGTTCTGCTAACCAGGTGCGAGTAGTGCGAATATTACTCATAGCCAGGAAGTCCTTCTGTCATAATATCGGCAACTTCGGCACTGATATTTGGTAAATTCACCCCCGCCGCTTGTACAATATGCTGGCGATGCAAAAAATCTCGGAAACTCTCGTGATAAAACCTGTAACGCGCTGGTTGATAATCTTCCTGCTTCTGTAAAAACTGCGCCCACCCATTAAGAACTTCCTGTACACTCAACTCATTCTGCTTAGAATATTTCGCAATCACTTCACGGGACGCAGGGCTACTTAGTGCACACATGACAACAGCCGTTCGCCCCTACGACTGTGGTCTATTTACCTGAAAATTGCTGTAAATGAAACCCATCTCTTGTCAAAAACCTAATGAACGTAGCTTCCATCTTTTTATCAGCAAGCAGGAAAATACAATTTCTCATCCCAGTACCCCTACAGCAAATAGGGAACCGAGGTTGATACTTTCCTTAAATCATTTGTGAGAAAGAAAACAGGTTGAAATGCTTATGGATATGTACTTTTTATCTACGTATTTTCTCACGCTTCAATTAGAATTGCTATAGTTTTTCCCAAATAGAGAAGCGCAAACGCTCCTAGTGAGTGGGTATAATTTTTGCTCAAATCATATTGCGATGCCGTTGGCCACGGCGGTATCGCCGTATCGCCCACAAAGAATTATGAAAATTCCTCTTCGTAACGAGCGACTCTTATTGAAGATCTAACAACCAGTCATCTTAAGGTGCTAGTTCCTGGAGGGAAGAGATCTTAAAAATTTTTGGTTTAGTTCAAAGCACCAGATATTTACTCCCCTTGATTTTCTGCTTGAGTAGATTGTAATTGTTGCACCTGTTCAACTGTTAAACCAGTCGCTTTCACAACTACTTCTATAGACATTCCGTCTTTCAGTAGATTGACAGCAACACGCCGAACACCCTCTTCAATGCCCTCTTCTCGACCTTCTTCTCGACCTTCAGCTTTAATTGATTGATAAATGACTGACTCGCGCATAATGTCTCTCCGAAGTAAACGCTTAATCACTTCTTCTTCCAATACTAGCCCAGCTAACAGCGCGGCTGATGCTGTGACATTATTTTGTATATTTCGGTCGCTAATATTCTCAATTTGGGCGGCTACTTCCAGCAAAGTGCTTGTTTGACTGGTGGTATTACTCAAAACTGCGAAGGGAAGTAAGCCTGGAGTCTGAAGAAATATCTCAGTTGGTTGTTCCCAAAGGCGAATGACTTGGAAACGATGGAAAGTTTCTTCCAAGGTAAATGATGTTTCATGAACTAGTTCTGAATCCGTTCGGCACAAATAAATGACGACTTGGCGCATCCGTTTCTGAGGAAAACGGCGATAGGCACGCAAACGATAATCCGCCATGCGAAAAGGGATCTTTTGATGGGGTTGAGTTTGGAACTCGATGTGTAAGATTAGCTCTTCGGACTGTAGTAGAATCAGAGCATCTGCGCGAATTGGTTCAACGGAGAGTTCTTGAGGGCTTAACTTAGTTAAGGTAATTTCTTCACCTAACAACCAAGTGGCGAAATTACTGGGAAAATTTTCAGCAAGAAATTTGCAGGTGTTGTCAAACATGGAAAGATTTTATCGTCTTTTTGGTCTGACCAATGCTCTATTAACCTGAAAATTCCACATCAACAGAAGAGTGCGATTGCCAAAGCGCTTAGCTTGAACAATCTTGTTTATCCGGTTGGCAATGCCCATTAGTACCAGGTTTGAAGCGAATTTATCAGGTATTGCTCACCTACGCTTGAATTGCTGAGAAAATATTGACAGAAGAAGTAATTTATGCTAGCAAGAAATAGTAGGGTGAGTTACGCTGTGTAACGCACCCTACGAAAGTTTTAAATCCACAACCCTATAGCCCACACGTGAGCAAACGATTGAAGAAAAAGTTGGTCATTTTGGAACCAAAAGGAGAGTTCCACCACCTTGAAGGATGACAGCCTACTGGTGCACTCAGGGTATAATCCAAGTCATCACACTTGAGCCATTTGTTCTCGACACGCCAGCCAACACGCTCGCCAAAGCGTTCAATGACTGTAGTATCTTGAGAGATTGTAGTATCAAGAGAACCACCAACACTTTGATAAATTTGCATCTGGACGCTAAAACCAAAGCGGCCCTTGGTATAGGTTGTCCAAAGGTTATCAATTACGCGAAGTTCATCACAGGGAAACCGCCTCATATCGTCAGGGGTAATGGATTCCACATCTGGTTCTCCTGTGACTGCTTGGATTGCCCGAATGGTTTCCCAATCTGCTTCTCGAAAATCCCCTGATGATAACAAATCTTGTAGCTTTTTATATTTATGAAGATCTGCAACTAGAATAAAATTTTCCTCTAATCGAGAAACTCGTTCGTTAAGGCTTGACAAAAGCTGATTGAGTTGCTTTAGCTGCGCTTCCACTCCAGTTGAACCAGTCGTCACAAGTGATTCCTGCGCTTCATTAGACATAATTTTCCTCATTTAATGGTTTAATTTTAAGGAGTTTCGTAGTTAAGCACTCTCAGTTCTTAGAAACAGGTCTACAACGCTGACGCTCAACCAATCAAAGTTGATGAAAGCACTACAAGCGATGGCGTCTCATCCCTTTTGATAAGTAAGCCAAGACAAACGTCGTGATTAGAGCCATACCCAAGTGCCAGTAAGTTGTAGTCAGTGTCGCAGTACCCACAATCAGCAAGCAAAGTAGAGCGTATTTAAGCTTATTCGGCATTTTCCACCAATGAAATTAATCTAAACATGTTTTTGAAAAAGCTAAAAGTTAATTGCTAATTATTCTTCATTTCTTTGGGTCTTCAAATCTCG
>CALMVQ010000305.1 GCA_937873135.1 uncultured Scytonema sp.
ACAAAATAAGGTTCTTTCTTTTTACTTTTTACTTTTTACTTTTGCCTTGTTGTATGTCGATCTACACCGATCTACTTACCATCCCCAACTACCAAAACCCCCTTTAAAGGGTCCGACAATATCACTCGTAATCCAGCCACCGTAGAAATTTCCTGGTTGCGGCTGCACCTTTTCCTCATTCACGTAGCAGGCATCCATTAAATGGGCATAAAAAGCTACATAATCTTTAATAGATGTGAAGTAGTCGGTAGGATTAGAATAAAACCATGCAGCATTTTGGACTTCTTTATCACTGACGCGAATCGTGTAGTAACTGGCAAGTCCTTTCCATTCACAAAAACTTGATTGTGGTGTTAGGATCAAGTACTCCATTTTGATATCATTCGGCGGAATATAGTATCCTGGTGGATGACTTGTTTCCAGAACACGCTTTGCACTATGAGTATCTACAATAGTGACACCGTTAAAAATAATTTGGATATGTTTGTTGGTGTCTTCTAGGCGCGGTGGACGAGGGTAATCCCAGACAGATTCTTGTCCGAAAACAGGTTCAATTCTATCTTCTCTTATCATTATGGCATGGCTAATTGCTAATTACTAATCGCACAATCGCTAATTGCTTAGCGCACTTCTTTAATACTATCAATTTGCTTGGTAAACAACTCTGTAAACAAACTCATGACAGTTCGTTCTTCACGCACTTTAATGTTAGCAGTGACAGCCATTCCTGACTGCAAGGAGATGTTTTTACCTTCAGCTGCTAGTGATTGTCTATCCAAATGGATTTTCGCTGGAAAACGATAATACTGGTGTGTTTGATCGGGTGGTAATGCATCTGATCCAATCGAAACGACTTCTCCTTTAATATCACCAAATTCACTAAAAGGAAAAGTATCAATTCTTACATCTACTTTCATCCCTTCCCGGACAAAACCAATATCTTTGTTTGTCACAAAAGCCTCAGCAATATAGCTGTCTGTGGGGACAATTTGCAAGAGTTTTTGGGTGGAGTTTGCGACAAAGCCAGGGTTCTTTGCTTGCAAATCAAAAACAGTTCCGGCGACAGGAGCGCGAACTTCTTGATATTTAATATTTAATTGAGCTTGAGCAATTTTGCTATTGTTCTCAGCTAAATGCTGTTCGTTTTCTAAAAGAATTTTACTTAACTGACTGTCTATTTCGGCGATGCGCTTTTTATTGTCAGCTATCTTATCCACCACAGCTTTACTAGAAACAGCGACTGCATTTTTAAACTGCTCTTGTCCTTGGGCAATTTCATATTTTAAGCGTAACTGTTCCTCTTGAGATTTTTGCACTTCCGCAGTTAGGGTTTCCACTTGTTTTTTTTGTTGGAGAAACTGAAGCTGAGATATTCCGCCTTGTTCCGCCAAATTTTTCATTCTATTTAAAATGTTCTGCTCAATAGCTAAACTCGCTCTATTAGCACTGATTTGGACTAAGTTTTGAGACGCTTTCTTCTTACTTTGTTCGATCTGCATTTGGGCTGCACCCGAACGAGAATCGAGTTCTGTTTTAGTAGCTAGCAGACGTTGTCGTTCATCAGAACCTAAACCCTTACCTGTCCCAGAATTTTTTAATTCAGTCCGCAAGAGTTCGTTCTCTGCTAATAAAGCTCCTCGATTTTTCAACAGAAAGACAGTTTCTTTTGATAAGTTGCCTTGCATAAATTCTCTTTCTGCAGCTTCAGCCGAACCTAACTCCATTAAATGGCGATAAATCTGGTTTTCTTGCATTAATGAAGCCCGAACTTTTAGCAAAGAACTTAGTTCAGCTTTACTGGCAATCGAGTCAAAAGTAAGTAATAAATCTCCAGGTTTAACTTTTTGTCCATCTTTGACAAAAACTTCTCGAACCACTCCATTAATTGGAGCTTGAATTTCTTTTACCGTTCCTTCAGGTTTTAATTGTCCTGTCGCCGGTACGACTTGCTCGATTTTCGCTAAGTAAGCCCAAGCAACCCCAAAACAAGCTGATGCCATCAATGTCATCATGATTGCACGGGACCAAAATGGAGATTGACGGAGTACAACGGAATGCTCAAAATTATAACTCTTGAAGTCAACTTCTCTTGAGTTTGACTTTTTAGTTTCAGTAGTCAGCAACCGAGAACCTAGTTTATCTTTCGGTTTTAGATAGTTGCCGTTGAGTGGATTCTCATTTAATTGAGTCATGGTTGTTGTTAATTGGTGATTGGTGGTTAATGATTGTTATTTGTCAAAAAAAACTACTATCTACTAACTCCTACCTCCTTACAACTTCGCTTCTTGTTGATTGTAAAGGTAGTAATAATGACCTTTCAACGCCATCATTTCATTATGGTTGCCGTGTTCAATAATTTTTCCAGCATCCATAACAACAATCATGTCTGCATTTTTAACGGTGTTGAGGCGATGGGTGATAAAAAATACTGTGCTACCCTCAAATGCCTTAGCTAAATTAAGACAGACTTGTCTTTCTGTTGGATAATCTAAAGCACTGGTGGCCTCATCTAAAACTAGTAATTTTGGTTTTTGTAAAACAGAACGGGCGATCGCAATTCTTTGCCTTTGTCCACCGGAAAGTGCTGCACCTCTTTCACCCACTCGCGTATTATAACCGTTGGGTAAGTTCATAATAAACTCATGAGCAACTGCAATGCGAGCAGCCTCAATAACTTCATCAGTTGATGCATCGGGATTAGTTAGGGCAATATTGTCTTGAACTGTTCCATCAAACAGCAATGTATCTTGAGGAACGACACCAATTTGTCGCCGTAGAGAGTAGAGTTCTACCTTAGCAATGTCATAACCATCTACTAAAATTCTACCAGACTCAGGTTCGTAAAGTCTGAGTAGCAACTTCATCATCGTACTTTTCCCCGATCCACTTTGTCCAACAATTCCGACAAATTGACCGCTAGAAATTTCCAGATTGACATTGCAAAGTTGCAATGGCCCACTCGTGCCAAATCGGAAGGAAAGATTTTCGTATTGTACCGCGCCGGCAATTGAAGGTAAGGGAATATTGAGGCGATCTTGTTCTGCTTCTTGGGGCGTATCAACAATATCGCCTAAACGCTCCAGAGATAATGCAGTTTCTTGGAAGTTTTGCCAAAGTTGAGCCAATCGCAATATGGGGCTAGTGACGTAACCGGATATAATCCTGAAGGCGATTAATTCACCTAGAGTTAATTCTTTTTGCAGCACAAGATAAGCTCCCACCCACAACACAAGCAAGCTGCTGAGTTTGTTGAGAAAATTACTGGTTGAGTTGGCGAGGGTGGAGACGACGACAGTTTTAAAACCAGCGGCTACGAAACGAGCATAACGCTCTTGCCAGGAAAAACGCACTCGTAACTCGATATTTTGCGCTTTCACTGTTTGAATTCCCGACATCACCTCGACTAAATAAGATTGAGTTTCGGCGTTGCGTTCGGCTTTGCTCCGTAACTGTCGGCTTACAGTCGGGGCTGCAATTAAAGTGAGTGTGATAAATATCGGAATTGTTCCTAAACCAACAACGGTAAGTTTCCAACTGTAAAACAGCATCACAACAATATAAACCACCGAAAACAGAGCATCTAACACCACTGTTAAAGCAGTTCCGGTGAGAAATTGGCGGATATTTTCTAATTCGTTGATGCGAGTGGACAGTTCTCCTACAGGGCGGCGTTCAAAATACCGTAACGGTAGACGTAGAAGGTGGTCGATAATTTCCGATCCCAAACCCATGTCGATACGGTTGGTCGTATCCACAAATAGGTAAGTCCGCAATGTTGTCATTACTGCTTCAAATAGCCCTACCACTAATAGTAAAATACCCAAAACGTGTAGGGTGCCGATACTATTTTGAGTGATGACTTTATCAATAATTAACTGGACAACCAGTGGGTTTGCTAACGCTGCTAACTGTACGAATAAAGAAGCAATAAAAACTTCTATCAGGACTCGGCGATGACTTGACAAATAGGGAAGAAACCACTTCAAACCAAAGCGTTGCTGAGGTGTTGCTTTGGTTTGGGAGACGAGCAATACCCTCACCTGAGGCTGATAGTTGGTTTCTTCGATCTCTAATTTTGCCAGCAGTTCAGTGGGTTTACAGCGCAAAATTCCCTTGGATGGTATACCGACAACGACATGATTCGTCTCCGCTTCATATAAAACAGCAAAGCTATCAGCAAAGCGAATCAGTGCTGGTGTAGGAATGCGCGTTATCGCAGCAGTGGGTATATCCACCAGTTGTGCTTTGAGTCCAATCAATTCTGCCAAGTAAGCACAAACTGGAAATGATATGGTTCCTTGACGCTTTATTTGGTCATTGAAGATACGACGAATAACTTCCCGTCGAAATGGCATTTCCAAGTGTTTTGAAACCATTTGGAAACAGGCGATCGCAGAGTTTAATTGCCCCTTCCCGCTAAAAAATGGATATTTTTTAGTTTTTCGTTTACTTTTTGGGGTATTATATTGTTCAAATTCTGGTAGTTCAATATCTGGTGCATAGGGAATCTCTTCATCATTGCTCTCTAATGTTGTGTCATCCACAGTTATCTGAACTGGAGAGTCTAGCAATGACAAATCCCAAGGTTGCAAACCAATCAAACGCGCCGACTGATTTTTTCCTTGAACCTCTACAGTATTTTCCTCACTGCTCAATTCTAAACGAGAACCAGGGGAAAAGTTAGTGACTGTTACACCACCACTCACAAACCAAATGTTTTCGCTGTCGAGTTGATTTAACGGAGTTCTTCCTGATGGAAGGTAATGTACCTTCGCTCCTCCTAAGGCATTTAGAGCAATTTCTTTGAGATTTGCGCCGCCCAAAGCTTGCATTTCTAACTGAATACCAAGGAGTTCAAAGATTTCTACCAAGTGAGTCCGTTTTTTACGTACAGACGCAAACGCTGGGTATAAATCGATTAAGCGCAAATAGTCTGCCGTACCGATTGTTAAACAGATAACTTCGGTCGAAGCGATCGCTGTTTCGCAAGCTATCTCCCGTAACAAGCTTACCTCGCCGATCATTGCTCCTGTCTCTAGCAATTCTAAAGTGGTTGGCATTTTTGTGCGGGGATCGTATGCCAACAACCTCGCTTTTCCTTCATAAATAATTCCGACTCGCTCGGCTAATTTTTCTTTACCGAGAATCTTCTGACCTATGCGGTATCGCCAGGGCTGTATCTGTTGTGATATGCTAGCAATCTCCTCAGATGGTAATTGATCAAAACCCTCAAGGTTGGTAAGAAATTCTTGAAAACCGCTTTTTATGTATGTCATACCAATTTTAGATTTTAGATTGAGTTAACCATCCAGGTATTCAAAGTCACTTCTCCGACGCACCACACTTCTTCATTATTCTACTAAGGACAGATGACAATGACGAGGGGAGTATCCTTATGATTACGGTGTGCTTAAGTTTTTCTAGCTTAGATTTACGACCGTATGAACACACTCACACTGATTTGAACTCATGTCCGAAATTGCTGAAGCTGGTTCCTAGCTTAGCTTAGGTTAGTTTTTCCTGTTGAGCTAATTACGGTGTCCTCGATAGTGAGAGATTATTCCAACACTTATAAAGTTTGCCGTTTTCAGCAAAGCTTTTGGTACAAAACAAATGCGCTCACTCGTTCGTAAAATTCTAGACATACATATAGCTATTGCTCAGCACTGCTACCAAAATTGATTATCTCAGAAAAACAATAATTAATTATTTATGATATTTTATCCGTTTATCAAGAATTGATAAATAAACTTTTTTTTGGTGATAGTGATATTTTTTTAGTACTGCAGCTATTTCTCGTTAGTGAATCGCTCCAATGACGTAAGATTTGACAAAAATTGTCTGATGTGCTGTAGAGATTTTTTTAGCGCTTTGACGTTTGATTTCTCCGCGAAGGAGAATTTTCCTGTCCATCGTAGGGGTGAACGGCTGTTCGCCCCTACAAGTCGGCTTATACTTTATAAGTGTTCAAGCTTACATAAAGTTACGCCAACAAATTGGATTGGGCAATCAAATTATTATTAACTTCAGATGGGCTTAGAGATCCATCAGGTACTAAGTTTACAGGATTACGAGGATCGTAGCTGCTGGTGTCGATCAAGAGTTGATTTGGCAAAGCATCGGCAATGTTTTCCCAAGGTACCAACTTAAAGTTGGTGCTAATATTATTACCGTTGACAATATCTGCTGGGAGATTACTGCCATCTTGGGTAACAAATAAACCAAAAGGGAAGTTAGCACCTAGTGGCACGTTAGTGACATCGGCACCGTCAGAGTTTTGCACGCTATCGATTCCACCATTATTACCGATCGCAAATCTACCCAAGAAATCATTGTTACCTTCACGAGTGTAAGCAGCAAAGGTACTATCCCCTTGACTTGATGCCAGCAGATATCCCGTACCATCCTTGCCGTAATAAATGCTGAGTCCTTCTACATCATCAGTGAGATTGCTTCCACCCTCTATCCGGGTGCGATCAATTAATGTGCCAGTTGTGCCACCGTTAGGTTCTGCTTGGAATTTCCATATACCCACATCTTCTTGTCCGATGTAAAGGTAGCCGAGTTCTTGATCTACGACTGTGCCTTCTGTTTGAGGAGAACTAGTAGCAACTGTAGGCGAGGGTAAGGTAAACTCCCGCACTCTTTCGGCACCTATTGTACCATTCCCTTCGTCAATCAGTTTTAACTGTGCGACATCTCCTGTTGCTCGACGGTTAACGAAGGCATAGTAATCATTAGTGACGGGACTACGGTAAAGGGCAAGCCCATAAGCACTGCGTTCTGATGGAGAATAAGGAGGAGAGAAGGGTGGTGCTTCAAATAACGTACTTGTACTGGGATCGGTAATGTCTTGCAGATACTGTCCTAGCGTGCTGGGATTTGGATCTACCTTGAAAACTGCGAGTTTGTCGTTATTGCGATCGCTTGCCACAGCAATATCGACAGATTGTCCATTTAACTGAAAGCCATATTGAAGGTCGATATTGTTGTAACGAATATTACCAGGATTAATAGCCTGCACCAAATTTCCCGAGAGGTCGTAGATTCGCAATCCCGCATTTTTAACGGTTGTCAATATGAGACTTTTTTCGGGGTCTGTGGAATTTACGTAGATAGCTGGGTCATCGGAATCAGCACGTTGACTCTGTGGGAGAGTTGGATCATTCAACAGAGCGGGACGAGTTTCTACTGTTGGGGCTGCAGTAGGAACTAAGTCTGCACCTAAAGTTAGGATTTGAGTAAATTGAGTCTGGCTGAAGTTGTTGTCACTGACGAGTACAATAGACTGACGACCATCAGGAAGCGTGGGTCCGAAGGTAATACCTTCAATGTTATCTGTCCCAGTCGGTAGGTTGAGGGAGTTGAGATTCAACAGCAAGTGCTTTTCAGCAGGTTGAATAGCCGCAAGTTCATCTTCGCTCAAACTGTTGAGTGAATCGTAGGAGCTAATATTAGTTGCCCCTTGTAAACTAACTTCGTAGATTTTGATTGTATCACCAACGCCAGGAGAGAAAGAACGTTCCAAAGCCAGCAAAGTCCCTCGGTTATCGATCGCCAGTAAATCCGACAAACCATTATCAGCAGTACCTGTAGCTGTTGGCGTTGCAGCAATAGGATCAGTAACGTACAGGTATTCTTTCTCTGGCTGTCCAGTGACTAAATCATATTGCAAGATGCGGGAACGGCTACTATTAGTCAGGGTGGGAATTGGACCATCTTGGAAGAGGGCATTTTCGGTGGCAGTGTACAATGTCTTTTGATCGGGGGCGATTGTGACGCTTTCAAAAGCTAGGTTATTGCGAACTCCCGACACTTGAGTATCGCCTGCGTCTACAATGCCATTACCGTTGGTATCCAGAACAACTGGGAGAAACTTGCTGGGTACGCTTAGTGATCGCACTTGCTGTCCGGTTGAGAGAGAGAACTCATTAATAAAGGGATTTGTAACTCGACCAACAGAAGGGTTCACTTCTCCCTCAGAAGAAATGAATACCGTACCATGGTTCGTCAAAGCAATACCTTCAGGATCGAGACTGTTGAGCGAGAATTCATTACCATCAACATCTTTCAAGGTTGTGACGTTTGTGAAGGTCACACCTTGTGTTGCAATTGTATCCGGGTTGGTGGCAAATGTGTAGAAGCGGGCGGGAGCAACAGCAGAGCGATCGTCCGAAATAGTATAGAAGAGGTTATTTGCAGCATCGTAAGTGACACCAGACAATCCACCAAGTGGAGTTTGTATGCCATCCACCGATCCAGCTACACCATCAGGAATAAAACCTGTAGGAAAAATTGTCTGTCCTTGAAAGTTGAGGCTAGAAACTGTACGACCGACTTGTGTTGGTCTATCACTTGTGGTAGACGACATATTTGAAAGCAATTAAATATCAGTACATCAACTTACTTCGGTAACATTAAGAATGAACTAGAGAAAGGTTAAAGTATCTATCTTTATTTTCTGTAAATTAACTTATAGTCCAATACGGTTCAGTTAAGCCTCAAAGTTAGGTAAACTAGGCATTTTTGCTCAGTAGAGAAATTAAGTGTGGTGCTTCTCTTTGATTTCTCGTTGGTGTCTCCTGATATACAAAGTGGAGATCTACTTAAAGCGATCACTTTGGGCGATTCAGTGCAACGGCAATCAAACAGGCGATGCCACAGGCTTGCCGATGACCCTACGAACGTCGTAAATTAAGTCGTAGGCATAGGATAAATCATAAAATGACCAAAAGCTCCATGGGACTAAAAATGCCTGAATCCATTGCGATCGCCACCAATTACATGCCCTGTAAGGCTTAATTAAATCTGGCGGTTAAAAATGAGCGAACGTACAGCTAGCAACCAATTCCGGGTTCGTTAAACCGATAACAGAGATTCTGCTCCTCAGTGAAATACAGTGTCCACTTGGTAGCGCCAGAATGCTGGTGCAATCACCAACCCCACAAGCAACACCAACTTCACAAATTGTGCAAGTCAACTTGGTAAAGGCAAATCCCACATCTATTGGTGTGGAAGTGGTTTTACAAACTTCACTAGCTGCGACCTTGTAACGACAGAATCGTACTCAGGTGAATAGTAATACCTTCTTTTTTGACGTAATACCGTTTCACTTTAAAGTTGATACATTTAGGCAAGCAGGGGGAGCAGGGGATGCAGTTCTTGAGCAGGGGGAGCAAATAGTATCAAGATTTTCGTGAAATGGTATAAATCCTATGCCTGACACAGAAACGGTTTTGGGGGATTAGCCAAGCTTCAAATAAAAACCGTATCCCTTGGCATGATGAGTAGGTATCTGGTTATCGCATAGGTATTGCCAAGATATGGATTCATTTTAAATGGAATTTTAAGTTACATTAATTCTCGGTCAAGATATGGTTCACAATTTAAGACATTTAATGAGTAAAATCACACAAGTTCCCATTTCCTTTAGGTAGACTTTATATTTTTTCTGCAAGTTAATTCAGTAAATTTGGCATTTTACCCAATTTAAAAAAAGCATACATTTATCTTAATCAAAGAGAAGTTCTGACTTAATAGCACAAGTAAAAAGCGCGGAACTCAAGCCGAAAATAAAATCAAGTAAAAATCCGAGTTAAGTATTTACCAATAATGCCACTATTAGCCACTTTTACTTATGCTGATTGAACGTTGCCAAAAAACCATTCAAAACGTTAGTAAATATTTTAGGCTTAACTTACTTGCGACATTTTTAGTGGTAGTTTTTGTCTTTTTCGGGACAATGGTATTAAGTAGTGTGCCATCATGGTTGACGGCGCGTGAAGAAGTGGTTCTTGAGAGGGTGGCTGACATGAATAAAAGTGAATCACATCACAGCAATGCTGTTGAAGTAGATGGATTTCGCTTTGAGACTTTAGTGCCAGAGCGAGTGGTGCATGTTCATAAATACGAGGAAGAAACCCCTGTTCAATTCGGGTTTCGCATTACTAATCAAGCATCAATCCCCTATCGCTTTGAACTGCAACGGTTTCTACCAGAACTTTCCGATCCACACAGACGACTGATAAAGATAAACGGTATAAATCGGAATACAAGCACTGAAGCTGAAGAATCGGATATCCCGCTAATCATGCCAGGAGAGAGTTTGGAGTTTTTGATGACTGCCAAAATTAGTTGGTACAGGAAAGACTGCTTCCAGCTTTTAGGACAAGCGATTTACGGAGGTTTTTGGACTTTTTATAACCTCAAACCTGGGAAATATCAAGTGAGGTTCACATATGAAAATCTGCTAGCGAAAAAACAAATGTTTTTATACAAAGGTAAAACTGAAGTTGATAGTTTTTGGACTGGCAAAATAACAACGCCTTTTGCACAATTACACCTTAGATAAAACTTAATTTTTTCGGAAAGTGATGGAAAAGTAACCCCTTTTGTGTCACTTGCTTCAAATAAACAACTCTTTGTCTATTACTTCACTTTTTAAGTCACATACAGATGATGAAATCTAATCAATTACTAGCAACTTTTGTTGCAGTAGCATTTCCAATTCTTTTTAAATCACTTCCGGCAAAAGCGTTTAATTTAGTCTACTCACCAGACTCCATTGATAATCTGAAGTTTGCAGAATACACTACAACAGGGTAGCATGAGGTCATCCATTGCTTCAGTGCAAACTGCCGCTAAAGATATTCTCAATCAATTAGATACTTCGGGTGCAGATTATCGCATAGCAGTCGCCGACTACAAGGATTTTCCAGAGCAAAGTGGTTATCCTTATCGTGCAGACTTGCCTTTCTCTACAGATAAAACGGCTATTACTAATTCTATTAACAGCCTAAGTAACGATATTGGGGGCGGTGGCGATACTCCAGAAGCTGCTTATTCTGGTTTAATTAGGACAATTAATACAGAAGGCTTAGGTTCGTGGAGGGATAAAGCGAAAAGGTCTGTAGTCATCTTGACCCAAAAAGCCAGTAGAAGCTACGATAGGTTGGGACAGAAGTTGCAAGCCCTTACTATGATCAATTGCGATTCTCTCTAGAGATGCTTTTGACGCAAATTAGATATCAGATTACTGACTTGACGGCACAGAAAAAAGGACTTCAAGAGAGAAGATTCAAGACGGTTCGCTTAAGCTCTAAGCAGTATTGTATACAGAGAATTTAACTGTTTCAAATTTGGCTCCGGCTCCCTTGTGTATAGGTTTCTTGGCGGGAAATTTAGCTCTACTCAAGGGTTGCTTTTGACCATAAACTCATGGCAATTATCAGACAATTATTCAAAGCGATCGCTTTGGGCGATTCGGTGCAACAGGCTTTTCAAGCATTAATATTGCTAAACATCATGAATCTAGATTCTCAACCCTGCAAAAAGAAAAAGGGTATTTCTCAGGACAATCATCTCCAATCATTAGTTAACGATTACATTCAATGGTATGGAAACTCCTATAATATTGAAGACCAATGGTGGGGTGACAAAACATTAACTTGGGATGAAGCAATTGAAAGAGCTTGGAAATCTAGATTTCAAGATGGAAAGATGCACGCTCATCAACGCCGAGTTGCTAATAAGTTACCAGAGGGTTTAAAAGTTGCATTAAATGATGAAGTACAGCCGAAAAGCATCAAGGATTTCCAAGCTTTACATAACTGGGTGCAGTCTATTGTTGGGCGAGTTAGGGGTTTAGGAGCAACGACAGCGTATGATGTTGCACGACGCTTGGGTGTGTGGTTGGAAATAGAACCAATCGTAGTCTATTTACACGCGGGAACCGCTTTTGGAGCCAGAAAGTTTGGGGTAAAGGCAGATACTGCACCGCTAAGTGCATTTCCACAAGAGATTCAAGCGTTGGGCGCTACCCATGCAGAAAATTTTTTGTGTATTTATAAAGAGCAAATTTTGCCTCAGAGCCTACACTGTACCCCGAAGGGCTACAGTGTAGGTAGTTGACTTAGCGGAAGTTCTTGGGATTCAAACGATAACCTGTGGGATTTTGAGGACGAAGTGCCACTCCATTATGAAGTTTGCTTGCCGTGCCACGATCAGCGCGATCAAGGAAAGGTTTGAGATTGATAGGACTTCTAGATGAGGAAACAGGTTTTTTCTCACCGAGAAGTGTACGTCCTACATTATAGATATCGTTTGTTCCTCCACCACTACCTGCAAAAGTGTTGACGCCTACGGTTTGCTGTCCATCATCAGCACTCGATAGGTTCTCAAAAACGCTATTACGTACAGCATAAGGATCTTTTTCAGGAGGGACTGTAAACACAATTCGACACGATGGGTTAGAGTCAGTGGTAACACAAACAACATTTTGTCGATTTTCTACAGTTGTTTGGAGTTCCAATAAACCATCTGGGCGATAAGTTTCCAAGCGCTGGGCAATAGTATCACAGCGCCTTTGTGCATCCCAGCCATCACCCAAACTTCTGGGAATTGCCCAAGGAAAGTATTGACCCTGTTGACTTTGCGGCTGATACATCACAGTATACTGACCTCTGTAGGACTGACAGCTAAATCGAGTACCATTGCTGGCAGTTCTGTTAGGATACGTATCTCTGTTCGGGTAGGTGTCTCTGTTGGGATATGTATTTCTACTCGGGTAGGTGTCTCTATTTGGATACGTATCTCTGTTCGGATATGTGTCTTGTGTTCTTGTTGTCCCATTTCCTGATGATGTTGGTACGACAACATCACCACTACTAGAATTACGGTATTGTGCGAACGCTGCCGAGTGACTGAATAACAGCGATAAAGTAAGACCGCTCAAACACACAAACTTCAAGGGTTGTGATGACATAAATCATCCTCACACTAAAATTAGATTAGGGACTGAATAATTTTAATGACGAAGAACTTTATTTTTTGATTCATTGATAGCGTTTTTTCTTTTCCTCATGTTTTTTGAAAATCAGTTTTACCTTTTCTCTCATTTCTATGTCTTACATAGCTGCCTTCAGCTGGATGCACGAAACCTTTTTTTATAAATCAGTGTTGCATAACTGCATCCAACAATAAATTAGCATTGAAGCGCACTGCATCTGTACAAGGTAGCCCGGTTTCTGATTCAACTTGGGCGATCGCATCTATTGCTGCAGCTTCACTGAGATGAGCCGTATTCAAAGCAATACCGACTACCGATACAGGAGCAAAGGCACCACCTGCACTCGCGACAGTTTCATAAAGCCTTACTACTTCTGCTAATGCTGGAATGGGCACACCACTCATAACCTCATTTTGTCCAGCACGATGAACCAATATCATCTGCGTTGGCTGAGAACCACGTATCAAAGGCAGTGTTGCAGTGGAACCGGGGTGCAGAAGCGAACCTTGTCCTTCAATATGCAGAATGTCATAATTTTTACCATACCGCATGACCATTTGTTCGACAGCACCAGCAGCAAAGTCTACCCGTACTGCATCCAATGCCACACCATCTCCTTCTAACATTAAACCAGTTTGACCTGTAGCGAGGAACTTAGAACGCCAACCTCGCAATCTCGACGCCCAATGTAACTGTAAACTCGCTGACATTTTGCCAACTGCCATATCGGTGCCTACGGTTAACACCCGCCGGCAAGGGAGAGTGCGTGCCATACCACTAGCTATCTCCAGGTTAGGCGGTTCTTTACGCACATCCCAAATTAATTGACCTGGTTTCACTAGGGTTTTTAACTCTGGTATAGTTGCCAGTGGTGTGTGCAAACCGTTTACGACTGACATTCCACCAGATAAGGCGTTTTTGAGTTCGTGCCAATAGTCTTCTGGCAATATACCGCCTTTAGGGGCGACGCCAATAACTAAAACTTCAGGTTGGTACTCTAGTGCAGCTGCTACCGATGAGACTATCGGCACATCGCGCTTAATACCTGTTAATTCTAATAAAGACTTTCCTGCAGACTCGCGGTCAATCACTGCGACAATTGGAGATTCACTATAGCGTAAAATTGCTAACCCTGTTTTGCCATGAGTTCCGCGAATTTCCCCATGCAATAGGATAGCGACTCGTTGATTAAGTGGCAGACGCACTAAGCACCCCCAAACCTGGTAAAGCGGTTGGCAAAAATCTTCCGTCTTGCATAAATCCACCTATAAAAGGATCATCAATCAAATTTAGGTGACTGTCTAAGTCAATATAATCAGCTAGTGGAGCAAGCTGTGCTGCTGCTGTATTCGCTAGTACACTGTTAGAATAACAACCGAACATGACTTGCAACCCATGTGCGCGTGCTGTATGTACCATTCGCATTGCCTCAGTTAAACCCCCAGATTTCATCAGTTTGATATTAATCCCATCCACACTGTTTGCAAGTTTGGGAATATCTTTGTTGTTGAAACAACTTTCATCAACAAAAATAGGTAGAGGCGAATGCTTCTTCAGTTCCGCCAAATCTTTTTCCTGCCCTCTAGGCAATGGCTGCTCCACATACTTTACACCCAATTCAGCCAACCAATTGGACATTGCGATCGCATCAGTCAAACTCCATCCCCCATTAGCATCAACAGACAAATCTTGGGTTGTTGCTTCTTCTCGCACTGCCATTAACATTTTTTTGTCTGCGGCAATGCCATCCGGACTCCCTAACTTCACCTTGAAAACACGAACATCTGTAAATTGCAACCAGTCTCGTGCCCTAGTCCTAGCCCCAACTGGCGAATTAATCCCAATTGTGACAGAAGTCGGTACTATAGTTTTGAGATCGAGTCCCCATAGTTGCCATAGGGGTAATTCAACGTGCTTACCCAACCAGTCATATAATGCCATATCCAGTGCCGCCTTAGCTGCTGAGGGGACAAACGCTTCAATCAACACTTGCTCAATTGCGGCACGCTGTAACGGATGGAATGCTTGCAAATCCGATGCTACTCGCTGTAAGGCATCTTTGATCATCTCTGTTGATTGCGGAATCTGACTCGCACTAAAGGGCGATGCTTCCCCCCACCCTTCTACACCATCTTGCAAAACCCTCACCCAGACATTAGTTGTCTGTGCGGTTGTACCGTAACTAATAGTCAAAGGAAAACGCTTGTTGACAGTAAATACTTCTACCTCTACTTGCATAAATTATGCTTGCCCATGTGGTGTTGGCTCTGACGGTTTGAGAGTAAACTTATATACAACTTTTAGCTGCAATTTTGTCTCTGTTATACTTTGTGACAAGCATTGATTGCCGCGATTACGTATTTGCATATCTATTTAAGTACTACCTGTATGACAAACTTAAAAAAATGGGAGATTCTGCAATCAAAAATGGTTTTGAACGAGCGCTGGTGTCTAGTGAGGCAAGATGAAATTAAATTACCCAACGGTAGAATTATCGATGATTATTTTGTTAATATTAAACCAGAAGTTGCTGTGATTTTACCTATTACTCTTGATAGAGATATTGTTTTTGTCCGTCAATACAGACATGCCGTTGGCGAATTTTTCATAGAACTGCCAGCCGGGAGTTTCGATCCCGCAGAAGAAAGTGCTGAAACAGCCGCAATCAGAGAACTGCAAGAAGAAACAGGTTATTTCGCCCCACAGGTAACCAAAATAGCAGAACTATATGATAAACCTAGTAAAGATACGAATAAAATACATTTATTCCTCGCAAAAGATGTAATAAAGGTTGGAGAACAAAAGCTAGATATCACAGAAGAAATAGAAGTGGTCTTAGTTCCGCAAGAATTAATTAGAGATAAAATTACCCAAGGTGAAATTTGTGTAGCGGGAAGTGTTGCTGCTCTTTACTTAGGTTTGAACTTCCTCACAGATAAGTGAATAAATGAATGTGGCGATCACTAGAAAGTTTTAGATCCCCGACTTCGTAAAAGTTGCCCTTGGATCTCGTTTTTCACGAATGATTTAGGACTGCTATACTATGGAATAGTACCTCCCAGGCGGCTTTCAACTTCCCACGTTCTTGTAGGCAAATTTAACGACTGCCTGCACTAACTCGCCGTTGAGGAACTCCTAATTCCATCAGCTTGACTGACTCTTGTAGCAAGTGTATGCGAGATATTTGCTTTTGTTGACTCCGAAGATTTTCAGTTTTGGGACACTTTGCTTGCAATTGTGGATGAGAAATCTGCGCCTCAGCTTTTGAGTGTAACAGTACGAAAGACGAAACTAAAGTAGAAGTAACGACGAACGTGCCGAATTGTTGACCAACTTGATGTAGCATTTCTCTGTCTCCTGAACTCCACAATTCCATCAAACCTTTGTGGCAACTGAGTTCAAACTGGAGAACTTTGGCTTTTAATTAACTTCTTAATGATTTAGCACATAAGTATGTCGGCAAAAAAAACGCAACTATGTAACGAAATGTAAAATTCCTGAATTCTGTTCGTAGTTGCGCTTCAGCGCATCTTCATCTTGTGGCGAAGACAGCGCAACTACGAACCCGTAAGCTTTCGCGTCGTAACGCACCGCCTGTAATATCATGTCCGGTTAATTAACTATAATTTTCGTAAACACTGAACCCTACCCCCAACCCCTCCCCGCTTGCGGGGAGGGGAGACAAAGCATAGCTTTGGCGTGGTGGGGTTCAGACGATATTAAGGTTACGCTACCGGACATGATATTACTCCCTTAACAAAGCTCTTAATTCTCGCAGCATTTGACTAGTTCCATCATTAATGGCTTTTTGTACTAATTGAGGAATAAATTCGGTGATGGGTAAATTGGGAAAGGTGGGACTAAGGGAAGATTCTACGTAGCCGTCAGCTTGGAGAATGTGAATGGTTAGTTCATGGTTGCTGTAAATCCATACTTCTGGAACGCCTATAGATGTGTAAGCGTTCAGAGTTGTTTTTGAAGTAACATCTGATTCAACGGCAAGATCACAGGGAGGATATACAGTTAAATCTATTTGGGTACATCCTTTTACGAGGTTGGCATTCTGGATATAAAAGCAGGTATCTGGTTCAACCCCAGCGATATCTTTCCGCTTAAAAGTCGTTGAGCCGAAATCTTCGCAGTTGCGTCCTTGAATTTCTAGAATTGTCGTGATAATATAAGCAATAATCCGATGGGGACGCTCGTGAAGTGCCAATGGTGACATAATTTCTAGAGTTCCAAGATAGTATGCGATGCGGGTTTTGCGTTTTTCTCCTAAGTCTTCAAGAAGTCGCTCAAAGTCAAGCCATGAGAGGTTAGGAATGGTGATTTGACTACCGGGCGCGAGTTCTATGGCTTGTATGGGAATAGTTACACTCATCTTTTTTCTAGTGTGAACTGCTGTCGTGTGTTCTCAATTTTGACGCATGGCGAGCGATCACGACCGTCGCATTTCTCAAGAGATTAAGCAGTCATTGACTCTGCTGCCACAACCAAGCCTGACATATCCAACACGCACTCTGACCAAGCACCGACAATTTCAGTTGCGTGATCGCAAAGACTCAACCAATCGCGCTGCCATTCAACAAGTAGCTGTTGGATTTGACTCAATTGGGCGATGTAGTTTTGTTCTTGTATTAACCTGACATATAGCAGGTTCTCTTCTAACAACACCGGAACTATTTCACGACGAGCTTTTTTTTGACTCCAGGATTTGAGACGTGCCAAACTGGCTGCTAATTCTCCTAACTGTTGCGGGTAAGGTTGACGTAAAAAACTTGCTTCAATTGCACTCCAGTTAGGCATTATACTCTCCTATTCATCGCTCGGCAATATACCAAACAGGTTTTACAAAAGTAAAGTCAATGACAAGTCGATGAGTACTCAATAATCTCCAGTTCCAACTTGGACAAAGTCACGATTTGATAGAGGAAGGGGGAAAAAGGGGTTTGTAGTGAGCGATAAATCGCTCAATTTAAGCACTCTTCGTGCTGACTACAGACTTTCACTAATGAAACGAATTAGTAGGTATAGAAAAAATGTTGAGTTGAAACCTCATACTTATGACAAAAGACTATGAATATAAAGTTGGAGGAAGTTTAGCGAAGGATGCTCCCAGTTATGTGGTGCGCCAAGCTGACGACGAGCTTTATCACGGACTGAAGGCAGGTGAGTTTTGTTACGTTTTTAATTCGCGGCAGATGGGGAAGACTAGCCTGCAAGTCCGCACGATGAAAAGGCTGCAAGCACAAGGAATTGCCTGTACGACGATTGATGTTTCTGGACGAGGTAGCCAAGATACCAAACCGGAGCAGTGGTATGCGGGTATTGTCTACACATTAGTAACAAATTTTGAGATTGCTAATCCGAGTGAGTTTTTGCGTAGTTGGTGGCGCGATCGCATCGATTTGGCACCTGTGCAGCGTTTGGGGGAATTTATAGAAGAGGTGCTGCTAGTAGCAGTTCAAACAAACATCGTTATTTTTATCGATGAAATCGACAGCATTCTCAGCTTAAATTTCCCCAGTGATGATTTCTTTGCTTTTATTAGAAGCTGTTACGAGCAACGTACCCGCAACAGCAAATACAATCGTCTGACTTTTGCCTTAGTTGGGGTAGCGACACCCAGTGATTTGATTGGGGATAAAACACGCACACCTTTTAATATTGGTAAAGCAATTCAATTAAAAGGGTTTTCTTTCCATGAAGTAGCTCCTTTGTCAAGAGGTTTAGAGGGAAAAGTAGATGATCCCCAAGCAGTCTTGAAAAAGGTGTTGGTATGGACTGGTGGACAGCCGTTTTTAACGCAAAAGCTGTGTCAAATTATTGGGAGTAGGAACTGGGAAGATGAGCAAAACTCCCAATCCAAAATTGAGCAGTTGGTGCGATCGCACATCATCGAAAATTGGGAAGCACAGGATGAACCGCCGCATTTGAGAACGATACGTGATCATCCGGCAAACAGCTTGCACAACTCACTGGGCATCAGGGTGTAGTCAACAGTGCCAGTTTTAGCCCGGATGGACAGCGCATCGTCACCGCATCATAGGACACTACCGCTCGGGTGTGGCGGGTTGGAGGATTAAATCAACTGTTAACGCGGGGTTGTGACTGGCTAAAAGATTACTTTGTCACCCATCCCGAAGCACGGGAAAAACTTAAAGTATGTCAGAAAAGGTAAATGAGAAATTAGGTGAAAAGCGATGTTCGACTAAAGAAAAAAATTGATATGGCAATCCTATTTGATTTGTGAAAATCGCTTATGCCAAGATTCCCGACTTTTTAGAGAAGTCGGGAATCTGATTGTTCACGAATGATTTAGGATTGCTATATTTGATTGTCGGTGGTTATACCGTAGCGATACCTTCTTGTACTGATGTTGAGCGATCGCCTTTCCAACTTGCTTTTTTTCATTAGGTAGAATGGAAGTCACTGTTAGTAGACTATCAGTATGATTTCAGTATCAAATGTACAAACAGATATTTTTCGTACAGAACGTGGATTAACGCTCGCTGGTACTCGCATTACGCTGTACCAATTCATGGACTATATTTGTGCTGGGTATTCACTCAAGTCTTTCCGGTATCATTTTTCTCAGATTACAGATAAACAGTTCGACACCGCTATGTCCTACATTGAGGTAAACCGTGCTGAAGTAGAAACGGAGTATCAAATTGTTTTGAAAGAGGCAGAGGAAAGTCGGCAGTATTGGGAAGAACAGAATCGTGAAAAAATGAATAGAAGAAAAAGAGAATGAGGAGCAATTAAAATGACTCAAATCATAAGCAAATTAGTAACATTTGAAGAATTTGCCAAGTGGAAACCGGAAGATGGGCGTTATGAACTGTATGATGGAGCAATTGTTAAAATGGCACAACCGTTAGGAGGACATGAAGAACTTATTGGCTTTTTAGTTACAAAGCTGGTAATTGAATATGAAAGATTACAGCTACCTTACTTCATACCTAAGACAGCATTAGTTAAACCTCCAGAAAATGAATCAGGTTATTCACCAGAGGTTTTAATATTAAATCGTCCTAATTTAATAAATGAACCTCGATGGAAAAAGGAATCAACTGTGAGCCAAGCAGCATCTATTCCTTTAGTAGTTGAGGTAGTAAGTACCAATTGGCGTGATGATTATCATAAAAAATACGCCGACTATGAAGAAATGGGAATTCTTGAATACTGGATTGTTGATTATGCAGCTTTAGGCGGGAAGGAATTAATTGGCAATCCCAAACAACCTACTGTCTTGATTTGCTCTTTAGACGAAGGTGAGTATCAGATTCATAAGTTTAGGGGTGATCATCGCATCCAGTCCCCAACATTTCCTGAATTAAACTTGACTGCTCAACAAATTTTTGCTGCAGCAATTTCACCAGTAGCATGAAAATTGATATAGAAATCCGGTTTGATTTTTGAACTTCCGCTCTTGTATTTTCGGGTGCGGTATTCCCTAGAGTACGGCACCATTCTCATGGGGTTTGGTGCTAGGCAGGCACGCAAGAGAAAGGAGTTTCCTGTTTATGAAAAAGCAGCCTGGATTTCATCACAATGCGTTTCGTAAAGCCTTTGCCCTGATTGTTTTATTTCTTCAATAGGGGTGTGAGACACAACGACTTCCTTTGTTGTGCTTACCAAAATCTCTCCCACCTGCCCTACAGATCCAATCCTATATTAGATACTGATATTCTAATTGACATCCAGTGCTGGCCTATAATGATGTTCTTCTTCCAACGCTCACTCCACTCATGCTCGGACAATAGTAACAGAACGTCCATTTTTTGTAGTCGTAATTTGAGTATTCAAGCGCTCTTCTATAGGTAAAGCTTTGGAGCGTAAATCGAAAATAACTAACCAACCAAAATTTACACCCAATCGAGCTAAATAAGAATCTAACTGTTCAATACCTGATTCGATTGGATCGCCTCTTTTATCTCGCCAAGCTTTTAACTCAATCCCTAACGTTATATTCCTATATCTCAAACACAAATCCATGCGATCTCGTCCAATGGCATATTCGCGTTCTAAGGTTCCACCTCCGTTAACCACGCGATGTAAAAATGCCATTAGTACTAAGTGCGGTGCAATCTCATGATAAGCGGCGCTACCAAGTAATGGTTCCCCATGCTGCCGCCAAAATACCAAAAATGCCTGCAATAAAGCATCCGTATCTAAAGCGCCGTCAATAGTTAACCAAGTAGGTGCAATTTGAGGCAAAGAAGCCATTGGTGTTACAGTTAATACTCTGGGTAACACTTCGCGGTAAATTGGATTGGCGATCTCCAGTCCTCCCAAGGGGTCCATTTTACACAAACCCAGGTCGATGACAAACTGAATATCATCATTAGGTATATCTCCAAGTTCTAACCCTGCTAAGATTGGTTCAATAATTGCTTTGACTCTCGGTTCTCGCAGTCGTTCAGCAAGGGAATCGAGATGAGTATCAAGTCTATCGATCAAGATTTCTTTTGATGAGTGAATATGTTCAGGTGTGATGGCTACCGTTGTATCTATCACCATCTCTTCGACAATTTCTTTGGCAAGGGCATTTACCAGCCACGGTTGTCCTTGAGTCAAATCAAAAGCTGTTCGAATAGCCTCAAGTGTAAAAACTTGTCCCGTATCTTCAGTATGCTGTTGGTATAATTGTCCTACTTCTGCTACATTAAAATTCCTCAAGGTGAGGGAGCGGACTTTGATATTAAAGGGATTTGCTGTATTCAACCTGTCGCTACCCCCTGAAGCAACCTTGTAATCGCGCACATCCCGCAAGCCAATTAATCCGACGCTGATGGGAAAGTTTTGGGGACGAACGGAATAGCCATCACGCAACTGTCGCAAAACTGAAATCAGTGCTTCATTCTGTAAGGAGTCAATTTCATCAATAAACAGCACTACCGGTCGCTTTTGAGCTTGCGCCCAAGCCTGTAAAGCTGCTTGAATTCGTCGTCCTGGCTGCGCTTCATCCCAGTTATCGGGAGGCTGTAAATCTGGGGGTAAATATAACATCGCACGAGATCGCCAAGCATCAAGAATAGCCAGTTCTGCCGTCTCTGGGCGATCGCTAAAAGGGCTTCCCACTTCCGCAGATACCATGACTGCTGTGTAGCGTCCGCTTTCTGTAAGTTGTTTTGCCAGTGCCAGCATTGCGGTGGTTTTGCCTGTTTGGCGCGGTGCATGAATAACAAAATAGTTTTGTTGGACAATGAGCCGCTCCAAGTTAGGCAACCGAATCGTAGGCGGTAGCATATAATGAATATCCCCTTTACAAGGACCTGCGGTGTTAAACCAACGAGACATAGGAATGTGGGGTACGATCTGGCTGCATCAAGTTTAACAGTATAGGACTTACGCAAAAGTTGCCAAAAGGCTTAATTTATTGAACCGCCAAGACGCTCTTGTACGCCAAGAATGAGTAGAGTTTGAGCAAGTGCTAAGTAGTTCATTTTGAGCAAGATCGACAGTGTGACGTTAGGGCACTGATTGAAGAGTTAAAAAAGTTCAGACTCGGGCATACTTTGGAAGGACTTTTAGTAAGAGAGATGGTGAACTAGGGCAGACGATGAACTTTGTTCTTGACTCCTCAATTGCTATGTCATGGTGCTTTGAGGACGAAGCGACAGAATTTACTGACTCACTACTTGAAAGTTCTTCGTAGTTGTCTGGTTGATTTTCTTCCGTACTCCTACTTCCTAACTGCCTTTCTTTGTTACTGGAAAGCTAATTTTAATTCATCGTTGATCTTTAGGATCGTTGTCACCCGTATAACCCGTTACTACCCAAACTAAAGCTCTGGCTCCATCGCGGATGGATTTTTGAATTGGTTCAGAAGCTTGGTGAGAGGGAACTGTTACTGGCTTAAAACGAATCCCTCGACTACCTAAAACAATCTCACCGATGATGCGGGCACGACGCATATGGTAATCGGAGGTAATTAAATATAAATTCTTAATTCGACTAGATTTCAACTCATCTACGATGGTGGTGAAGTTCTCCACTGTATTGCTTGCTTCATAATCTAAATGCAAACGCTTAGGACTAACTCCTGCTTTAGCAAACACTTTTTGAGTTGGCTGTGGTGGGCTACCTCCAGAAATCCAGATTGGGATATTGGGATGCTTACGGGCAAATTTTGCTGTAAACTTTTCTCTCTCCAATTTCGTTGTTGAACCACCTAAGACTAAGATCGCTTGAGGTGGTTCAAGCTGGCTTTTGATTTCGTTGTAGCCCCACCATAGCATGAGCGGTAGGGCTAGGATGGTAAACCGAGAAAAAATTCCTTTAAAAAGTAGTTTATTCAAGGTTCTATCACTTCGTCTACGTGGACTTTACTTTTTCTTTTAAAAGAATAATTATGTATGCTGGTAGAGATCTGAAAAATATACCTAAATACAAATTTGATTTATTTTTCAGCTGTTGAGGTTTTCACGGCTTCATTGTTACTCACTGAACCGCTACAGATGAATACCTAAATGAATGTAGACGCGCAGGGGCAAGCCTGTGGCTACCGCCCTGACGCTACGAACGTCGAAGATCGCTGCGCTAACGGGTGACGCTACGAACGTCGAAGATCGCTGCTTTGTTCCACCAGTCGCCTGGGCGTGGGAAAACGCCTCATGCGCGCTGGTTCACCAAGATGAGGACAGTCGCAGGAGGGCTTCCCGCCAAAAGAATCTGTCCGTTGCCAAGGACACTCTTGTAAGTTAAAAAGAACATAGAAATTGTACACCCAGTCAGGGGAGTAGCTAATTCTTTATCAAATCCTCATAGAAGGATCTGAGGAGTTTTTTTGTTCTTTCCTTACCAGGGAAGAAATTTCTGCTAATACGGTTCCGTTAGTTGGAAAGTTAGGTTTTTGACTCGCCAATAGTATCTCTTTCACCTGTAGTTAAAAGCAACAGGTGTTTAAAACCATGCACGATTTTATTCGTTATTCAAGCAGACACAAAGCTCTTCCGACTAAATTTATTTTTTTTAGGATGTTGTGGTAGAAGAGCATTACAATATGCTCCGACGGAAATTTGCCAGGTGACTGTACACAACGGGACTGGCCAGGTTCGAACCGGCGGCCTAGCGCTTAGGAGGCGCTCGCTCTATCCAGCTGAGCTACAGCCCCAATCTTATATCATTAATATGATACCATTTTTAGCGGGACTGCCAAGAATTTAGCCAAGATTCGCCACCTGTTTCTAATCCACACAAAGAACTGTGTGCCTGCAGGATAATTTTCTTTTGCCCGCCACTGAATTCTCGCAGTTCTAAGTTTAACTGTCCCTGCATGGTGTCACGACAGCAATAAACTAAACCTTCAGTTGTGGGGGCACGTAAGGGAGTCCCTGGTAAATCGGTAGTCCCTGTCAATTCAATCTCATACCTGGCATTTTTAGCATGCATTTTCCATCCTCCCCAAGGCTGAATATCCCAAGTAACTTGTGAATTCCAAGGGACGAACTCATAAAATTTATCGCGATAGTGCAAGCCAATCATCGCTACAGATTCCATCCACCACAATACTCCGCGCCTTCCACCACCAGCAGTTAATGCGAGATCCGGTTCTCCTTCAAAGCTATTGCAGTTCACCCAAAACCATCTTTTTGGAAAAGCGCCTCCCCAATTTTTCTCCCCGTAGGCTGCGGCTTTAGTAAATTCGTAGAGCTTGCCATTCCAATCTATCCAACCTGTCGCCAAGCCGTGTGCCATCAAGATTTGCCATCCTGGTTCAAAAATCTGTAAAAATGATAACCATCCGGCGGTTGATTGCTGAAGACTTCCTTTATCGCCCCAGCCTAACAGTGGCTCGATTTCATACTGCCAGCGACAATATCGATCACTAGCAGGATCGTGAATTGTGCCCTGATTCAAGATAGCTGTGGCTTGGTAGCCTTCTTGTACATGACGTTCAAACTCTGCGGGTAGGAGATAGAGAGGTGTGGTGTTTAAGTCTGTTTTACCCCAATGGCCAAAAGCCAACACATCACGGCTTGCCCAAAATTTGCCGACATCTGGAAAAGTCCGCCACAGATACTGATCATCAGCACCTAAGATTTGTGCTGCGCCTCCACTGTAGGGTTTACCGCCAATGGGATCTTCAATAGAATACATGAAAGCGAAGGTTTGACCAACTTCTGGCAAGGTTACGCGGTAATACCAACCTTCAAAGAAGCGACGACTACTACCGTCCCAGTGGTAGCCACTGTGAGGTGTTTGGGTTGAATTAAGAGGATTGCTGGGAATACTAATCATAAATATGAGAATGTTGCCTATTCCCAGTATGAGCGATCGCCCCCACATTAATCATGCTTACAATCTCCGTGGGCTTAAACCAGGTGCATCACACGAGAACGTGAAGCAAGCTTACCGCAAACTGGTCAAGACTTGGCATCCAGATTCTTTTCCAGACCAAAAGCAAAAGCAGGAAGTTGAGGAAAAAATCAAATAAATCAATGAAGGCTAAGATTCCCGACTTCTTAGACAAGTCGGGAATCTTACTTGTGAACAATGGTGAGTTCGGCGGAGTCGAATACTTATCTGATGAAGAAAAGTTCTCAGAATAGTTAATATAGATTTACTTGCTGCTGATTTCCCAGTATGAGCGAAGCCTTCGATATTCATTATGCCTACAATATCCTTGGACTAGAACCCGGTGCATCACAAGAGGAGGTGAAGCAAGCTTATCGCCAGCTAGCGAAGATTTGGCATCCTGATCGTTTTCCCGATCAAAAGCAAAAGCACGAAGCTGAGGAAAAAATCAAAAAAATTAACGAAGCTTACAATCAGGTTAAGTCTTATCAGCCGAAACCTGTAGATCGACCTTTTCAAACTCAAACAAAACAAACTCAAACAAAAGTTTACACAAATCACTGCCATGCCGAAACTTTCTACTTATGGGGAGTGGAGAATGTAAAACTAGGCAAATACCCAGAAGCGATCGCAGATTTTACCCACGCGATTCGTCTCAATCCTTACTGTGTTGAAGCATACAAATATCGTGGATATATCTGCTCTCTACTGGGATATGAATATAGAGCTACCTCAGACTTAGATAAAGCGGCAAACTTGGAAGGTAAGCCGACAGACAAACAAACTTCTTCTACATCGGGTAGTAGATCAAAGCATAAATCGCTTTTTGTGAGATTTTTCCAATGGCTCAAGCGTTTACTAAGTAGGTTGATGCAAAAAACCTAAAGTATGTAAAAAAATGTTGATAATCTACTGTGAAACCAACTAATACCAACTCCCTAAAAGTTCGCTAGACATAAAATATCCTGCAAGAACGAACAACTTTCCTTGCTCCTACGTCTATCTGTTGCCTCCTTTGAGAAATATTGGGATCACCCAAGTTGCTAGGCACAACATGTGTGGTGCGTGGTTCGCTTGCGCTACAAAAGGGATCGTTTGTCATGGGTAATTGGCACTAAGCGAATAATTCCCTCTCCATTACCCATATCAGCACGCGTCTATATAACTAGCAACTTACGCTAATAAGGAATTCTAAGCACAGATTGAAGAAGTTTCTTGGAAGAAGATGAGGGTACGCCCTTGAAACAGTGGCAGATCTTTTTTTTCAAGCCTCAAGTACAGCAGTCAACTTATGAGCAAACTCCACTGGCTAGAAGTTAGCGAATACATCTTTCTTTCTCTGTCTGCAATGGGAATTGTGATAACTGCAGCAACGCAACAGGTAGTTTACGCATTAGTACCCTTGATTATAACCATTGGCTTGAATATAGCCAATCGAGAAAGATTGAAGTCTTTGAATCCGCAGCATAAGCAAGGCGCGATCGCTCAATTAGATCTACTAATGGATCCCTTCAGACAGCGCCTGGAAAACTTCAATACTTTCACGCAAAAATTAAGTGCAACAACTAAGCAGCAGCTTGAGGAATTACAGAATAATCAGCAGCAGAGTATTGATGTTTTTACACAGCGTCTGACTAAACTTGATACTCTCACACAACAATTAAGTACAACTAC